>JAFAMK010000008.1 GCA_019233415.1 Vulcanimicrobiota bacterium | reverse complement strand
TCGCGACTGCAGCCGCTCGCGCACGGCAGCCGGATCGCCGCGCTCGAAGCGCAGCGTCGTCCGCGCGACGATCGCGTCGAGCGGGATCGTCGTCTGGCGGTAGCGCCACGCGACGTCGATCGCGTGCGGCTCCGGGCGGGACGGCGTTTGCACGACGACCTCGGTGGCGAACTCGCCGATCTCGCGGTCGGTCCCCGCGTTCATGCGGATCGCACCGCCGACCGTCGCCGGGATTCCGGCCAGCCCGTCGACCCCGACGCCGCCGAGCGTCGCGACCCGCGTGCAGAGCGTCGGCAGCGAAGCGCTTCAGCCGGCTTCGACGACGACCGCGTCGCCGTCGACCCGCACGTCGAGCGCGGCGAACGCGCCGCCGAGCCGCAGGACGACGCCGCGAATTCCGCCGTCACCGACGAGCAGATTCGAGCCGGAGCCGAGCACGAACATCGGCAGCCGGCGCTTGAAGACGCGGCGCAGCACGAACGCCAGCTCATCGGTCGTCGCGACGTCGAGCAGCGCGTCGGCCGGACCGCCGATCCGCCACCACGTGTGCGGTGCGAGCGGCTCGTCGAAGCGCGCGCGCTCGCCGAACTGCTCGCGCAGCGCGTCGCGGTCGCCGTCGTCGAGCAGCGGGACGGTCTTCACCGCGCGAGCGCGGCGGCGACCCGTTCGCCCAGCCGGTGCGCGACCGACGAGATCGAGCCAGCGCCGAGCATCAGCACGAGCGCGCCGTCAGGCGCCTCGCGCTGCACGACGTCGAGCAAGTCTTCGACATCGCCGACGTACGTCACATGCGCGCCGGCCGCGGCGAGCGGCTCGCCGATGCTGCGCTCGCTCACGCCCGGGATCGGCGGCTCCGACGCTGCGTAAACCGGCGCGAGCACGACGCGGTCGGCGCCGCGCAGCGCGTCGGCGAACTGATCCTTCAGGTACTGCGTGCGCGTGTAGCGGTGCGGCTGGAACGCGACGATCACCGGGCGCTGGTGCGCGTAGCCGCGCGCCGCGGCGATCGTTTGCGCGATCGCGGTCGGGTGGTGCGCATAGTCGTCGACGACGGTCAGCGCGCCGCGGCCGACGATCTCGAACCGCCGCTGCACACCGTGGAACCCGCCGAGCGCGCGCGCCGCGTCGTCGAACTTGATTCCGGCGCCGCGCGCCGCGCCGATCGCACCGAGCGCGTTGAGCACGTTGATCTCGCCCGGCACCTGCAGCACCACGTCACCCAGTTCCACACCGCGCTCGCAGACGGTGAAGCGCGAGCCGAGGTCTGCGTAGTGGATGCCGGTTACCGTCAGGTCGGCGTCGTCGCGCGTCGCGAACGTCGTGACCGGCGCGTGCGCCTGGCGGCCGACGGCCTTGCTCGCGCGGTTGTCGTTGCCGACGACGACGCGCCCGGTCGCCGGAACCTTGTTGACGAAGACGGTGAACTCTTCGAGCAGCCGGCCCAGGTCCGCGTCGGAGGCGACGTGGTCGTTCTCGATGTTGTTGACGACCGCGATCGTCGGGTTCAGGTACAGGAACGAGCCGTCCGACTCGTCGCTCTCGGTGACGAACCACGCGCCGCTGCCGGCGCGCGCGTTGCTGCCGGTGTCGACGCGCACGCCGCCGACCGCGACGGTCGGATCGAGTCCCGCGCCCTCGAAGATCGACGCAAGCATCGCGGTCGTCGTCGTCTTGCCATGCGTGCCGGCAACGGCGACGAGCTTGTGGCCGCGCGCCAGTTCCGCCAGCATCGCCCCGCGCGTGACGATCGTCAGCTTGCGTTCGAGCGCGGCGACGAACTCGGGGTTGTCGTGGGCGATCGCCGACGAGACGACGACCGTTTCGACCGCACCGACGTTGTCGGCGCGGTGACCGATCGAAACGCGGGCGCCTTCGGCTTCGAGCTGCGCGACGAGCGGCGTGCGTTTGACGTCCGAACCGCTCACCCGTGCGCCGCGGGCAAGCAACAACCGCGCGATCGCGCTCATGCCGATCCCGCCGATGCCGACGAGATGGTACGCCGTGTCCGTCACGGACTACTCGTGTTCGTCCCGGTGGCGTCAAGCACCCGCGCGACGATCGCGGCCCCGGCGTTGCGCGGCGCGAGCGTACGCGCCGCCTTGCGCATTGCCGCGTTGCGGTCTGGTTCGAGCACTTCGCGCAGGGTCCACCAGAGCCGGTCGCCGTCCAGCTCACCGTCGTTCACGACGACCGCCGCGCCCGACTCCGCGAACAGCGCCGCGTTATGCGCCTGGTGCTGGTCGGCGGCGTACGGGTAGGGGACGAGTACGGCCGGGGTCCCGGTCGTCGCCAGCTCGGCCAGGGTCGACGCGCCCGCCCGCGCCACGACGACGTCGGCGGCGGCGTAGGCGTCGGCCGGGTCGGCCAGGTACGGGACGAGTACCACCCGGTTCCCCGGCGCAAGTTCGCGTTCTTCGGCCTGCATGTAGGCATGGTCGCGTTCGCCGGAGACGTGGAGAACTTGCCAGTCGGCGGCGAGCGTGCGCCGGGTCACCAGCGCCGCGACCGCCTCGTTGACCGAGCGCGCGCCTTGGCTTCCGCCCATGACGACGATCGTGGTCCGATCCGGGTCGAGCCCGAGCCGCTCCCGCGCGCTGGCCGCGTCCTTCAGCAGCTGCAGCGAGGCGCGGACCGGCGCGCCGGTCACGACTGCCTTGCGCCCGAAGGCGCGGTCGGAGGCCGCGTAGGTCGTCCAGACTTCGTCGACGAGCGGCGTGAGCAGCTTGTTCGTCAGCCCCGGGGTCACGTTGATCTCGAGCAGCGCGATCCCGCAGCGCACGATCCGCAGCGCGCGCAGGATGCGCGCCGCGACGACGACCGGGAAGCAGACGTAGCCGCCGGTCGCGACGACCATCAGCGGCTTGAACCGCGCCAGCGCCCCGAGCGCAACGACGACGCCGGCGGCGTTCGCCGCAACCGTGCGCAGCGTTCCGAGCGAAAGCTTGCGCTGCAGCGCCGCGCTCGGCACGAACGTCAGCGGCATCGTTGTCACGAGGCTCGCTTCGAGGCCGCGGCGGTTGCCGAAGAAGCGCGGCTCGTACGCATCGGCATGAAACGCCGCACGCACCGCGTCGTCGATCGCGAGCGCAGGGTAGACGTGGCCGCCGGTCCCGCCGCCGGTGAACGCGATCCTGAGCTTCACGGCTCGTCTGTTCGCCGAACGGTGCATGCGTGCATCGTGAAGAGTGCCTGAAACGGCACGCCGGCGCGCCTCACGCGCGGCTCATTCCGTCCGTTTATCGTCGCACCCATGTTCAAACAGCTTTGCGCCGCGTCCGCCCTCACCGTCGCGCTCGCCGCCTGCGGTGGCGGCGGGTCGAGCGGGAGCGGATACGGCGGTCCTCCTCCGACGGGATCGACACCCGCGCCCGTCAACGCCCCGCTCACGACGGCGTCGCTCAACGGCTCGCCCGGCTTCGTGAACAGCCAATCGCGCACCGTGTACGTCTTCGACGCCGACCTCGGCACGCCGAACGCGTCGACCTGCAGCGGCGCCTGCGCCTCGAACTGGCCGCCGGTCACCGTCGCGGCCGGAACCACCCTCCCCTCGCCGTGGACTTCGTTCGTCCGGGGCGACGGCTCGACCCAGCTCGCGTACAAGACGCGCGCGGTGTATACATTCGCCGGCGACGGCGCAGCCGGCCAAGCCAACGGCGACGGGATCACCGCCTTCGGCGGGGTGTGGCACATCGCACGGCCGTAGCCGGCGGACACCAACTTCGAACCGAAAGCAAACCGAATCCAAACGTCCCGCCGTAGACGCGTCCCCGGCGATTGGGCATGATGGTGGTGGGACGGCGGCGCGCTATCAGCAATGGTAGCCCACACCCGGCGTCGTCGTCCCTCC
Source organism: Vulcanimicrobiota bacterium (assembly GCA_019233415.1). Lineage (GTDB taxonomy): Bacteria > Vulcanimicrobiota > Vulcanimicrobiia > Vulcanimicrobiales > Vulcanimicrobiaceae > Vulcanimicrobium. Next base: position 5,966 of record JAFAMK010000008.1, on the reverse strand, counting down.
CTCTCTCCCTTGCCGATGGTGCTGGTGTGAACGATCAGGACATGGCCGTCGAGGACATGCGATATGTCGTTGCGACGCTGGGCGGACCCGCCTCGGTGAGCGCCGCCATGCCCGATCTCCGCTACGACTGGAGCTGCGGCTGCGCCGTGCTCGTCGACGGAAGCGTCCCCTCGCGCAGCTGGGTGCGCTGCACCGCACACGCGAACCTGACCCTCGCGACCCGCCGGACCAGCCGCCGCTCGGCGTAGCCGCGAACCGGCCGTCAGGCCGCGCGGTGCCGTCCCACGTTCGCGATCAGGGCGACCGCGATCAGTGAGACGATGAGCGAGGTGCCGCCGAACGAGATGAACGGGAGCGGGACGCCGGTGACCGGCCACGACGACGTGACGACGCCGATGTTGATGAACGCCTGAATCACGATCAGGAACGTGCAGCCCATCGCGAGCAGCATCCCGAACCGGTCGGGAACCTTGAGGGCGAGGTTGATCGCGCGGATCGCGAACGTGACGAACAGCGCGAGCACGACGAGCGCGCCGAGCATCCCCAGCTCTTCGCCGAGCACCGCGAAGATGAAGTCGGTGTGCGCTTCGGGGAGATAGAAATACTTCTGGCGCGAGGCGCCGAGCCCGAGGCCGAACACGCCGCCGCTGCCGAGCGCGAGCAGCGACTGCACGATGTGGAAGCCGGTGTTCTGCGCGTCCTTCCACGGGTCGAGGAACGCGAAGACGCGCGCGCGCTTGTAGGCCGACGAGCCGACGGCGATCGCCGCGCCCGGCAGCATCGCGAGCGCGCACATGATGAGGTGCTCGAACCGCGCGCCGGCGGTGAACAGCAGCGCGAACGCGGTGAAGATGTAGAGCGACGCGGTCCCCATGTCTGGCTCGAAGAAGACCGGCGCGGAGAGCAGGACGGTGATGAACAGCACCGGCCAGACGCCCTTCGAGAGCGAGCGAATGCCCTCCCCGAGCTGCGCGAGCTTCGCCGCCAGGAAGATCACGAGCGCGAGCTTGCCGAGTTCCGACGGCTGGAACGAGAGCGCGTGGAAACCGAGCCAGCGGCGTGCGCCGCCGGTCGCGAAGCCGACGTGCGGGATCAGCGTCAGCACGAGCAGCAGCAGCGTCACCAGCACGAGCCCCGGCGCGACCGTGCGCAGCTTGCGGTAGTCGACGCGGTACGCCGCATACGCGAGGACGAGCCCGACGCCGAGATAGACCAGCTGCCGCTTCAGGTAGTACGCGGTGTCGTGGAACGACGAGTACGCGGTCGCGCTCGACGCGCTGAAGACCATGACCAGGCCGATCACGACCAGGAATGCGACCGATCCGAGCAGCAGCGCGTCGGGCGGGCCGACGCGCGCGCGCTCGCGGTCCCAGTCGGGTTCGTGCGGTTGGCCTACCGCGGCCGCTCTAGCGTGCACCGGCGACCGGATTCTGCAGGCCGTGCACGGCCTGCGCGAACATCTCGCCGCGGTGTTCGGCCGAGCGGAACATGTCGAACGACGCGCAGCCCGGCGAGAGCAGCACGACGTCGCCGGCGTTCGCGAGCGTGCGCGCCTTCGCGACCGCGTCGTCCATCGAGCCGGCGCGCTCGACCGTCGCGCGCTTGACGACGCCGGCGATCTCGTCCGCCGCCTCGCCGATCAGCACGACGGCTTTCGCGCGCGACGAGACGACTTTTCCCAGCTCGGCGAAGTCGGTTCCCTTCGCCTTGCCGCCCGCGATCAGCACGATCGGCCGCTCGCCGAACGACCGCAGCGCCGCGATCACCGAGCCCGGGTTCGTCGCTTTCGAGTCGTCGACGTACTGCACGCCGTCGACCTCGGCGACCGGCTCCAGCCGGTGGCCGAGGGGGTGGAACGCGCGCACGCCTTCGCGCACCGCCTCCATCGGCAGGTTGGCGGCGAGCGCGACCAGCACCGCGCCCATTACGTTCTCGACGTTGTGGCGGCCGAGCAGCGGAATCTCGCGCACCGGCAGCACGTCGACCGGGCGCGGGTCGCCGGTCGGCGGCGCGTAGACGATCGTCTCGCCGTGCCGCAGGTAGAGCGTCGTGTTGCGGTGCGGCTCGCCGGCGAACCACAGCGCGCGCGCCTTGATGCGGTTGCCGTCCTCGCCGGGCGCGCCCGCGACGATCGGGTCGTCGAGGTTGCCGACGAACGTGTCGCGGGGGCCTTGGTTCGCGAAGATGCGGAACTTCGCTTCGGCGTACTCCTCCATCGAGTGGTAGCGGTCGAGATGGTCCGGCGTAATGTTGAGGATCAGCGAGACGCGCGGCTTGAACGAGCGAATCGACTCGAGCTGGAACGACGAGACTTCCGCAACGACCCAGTCCTCGGGCGCGGCCGCGGCCGTCTCGCGGATCAGCGCGTTGCCGATGTTCCCGCCGACGTGGACCGTCTTGCCGGCGGCGGCGAACAGCGCGCCGACGAGCGCGGTCGTCGTCGTCTTCCCCTTCGTTCCGGTCACCGCGACGATCGGCGCGCGGCACAGGCGGTAGGCGACCTCGACCTCGCTGAAGACCGGGATCCCCTTCGCCTGCACGCGCCGCACGAGCGCGTTGTTCAGCGGAATCCCGGGCGAGAGCACGGCGACGGTGATGCCTTCGAGCACATTGTCGATGGCGGCCGGCGCGACGAACGGGACGTTCGCCGCGTGCAGCTCGTCGAGCGCTTCAGCGAGCGCGTCGGGCGGGGCCTCGTCGGTCGCGACGACCGAACCGAGCCGCGTGCGCAGCACGTCGACGCTCGCGCGTCCGCTGCGGCCGAGGCCGATGACGAGGGCGTGGTCGGTGCGGTCGAAGCGACCGCTCGTTGATTCGATCATGCGGTGCGCGTGATGAGGGCGAAGCCCACGGCGGAGAGGACGAGCGAGGCGAGCCAGAAACGCGTCGTGACGGCCGTCTCCGGCAAGCCGCCGAGCTCGAAGTGATGGTGCAGTGGACTCATCCGGAATACCCGGCGACGCGTCGTCTTGTACGATGCGACTTGGATGATGACGCTCAGGGTTTCGGCGGCGAGCACGCCGCCGATCAGCGGGAGAAATAGCTGCGCGCCGCTGAGGATCGTGATCCCCGCCAGCGCGCCGCCGAGCGCGAGCGACCCGGTGTCGCCCATGAACAGGCGCGCCGGGTGCCGGTTGTAAACGAGGAAGCCGAGCACGGCACCGATCGTCGCCGCGCCGAACAGCGGGACGCCGAACGCCGTGTGCGCGATCCCCGCCGCGCAGGTCAGCACGACCAGCGGCGGGAGGACCGTTCCGCCGGCAAGCCCGTCGAGCCCGTCGGTCAGGTTGACGGCGTGCGTCGTCGCGAGCACGACGCAAATCGACAGTCCGTACCAGAGCCACGCCGGAACGGGCCCGATCCCGAGGAACACGCTCGGCTGCGGCGCCGCGACGACCAGGAACAGCACCGCCGCAAGGCCGGTCAGCGCGAACTTCGGGACCGCGCGCAGCCCGCGGTTCTTCTGGCGGCGGATCGCCATCAGGTCGTCCCACGCACCGATCGCCATGCACGCGAAGACGAGCACGGCGAGCGCGAACGTCTCGCGCGACGGGAAGACGACGAGCGCGACGAGCGGCGCGGCGCCGAACAACAGGCCGCCCATCGTCGGCGTCCCGGTCTTCGCCTGGTGCGTCTTCGGCGCGTCCTCGTACGCGGTCTGCTGTGCCGCGGCACGGCGCAGCGTCGCGATCAGCGGCCGCCCGAGCAATGCGCTCAGCACGAACGCGGGAATGCCGCCGAGCACGAGCCCTGCGACGAGCGCGTCGAGCCCGAACGGCAGGCTCGACAGGTCCACCGGAAACGTCATGGCGACACCAACGGATTCGGGCCCGCGCCGCGCCAGGTCAGCACGACGAGCGGCGTTTGCTCGTCGCCGTTGCCGGCCGGGTTTCCGAGCAGCGCGCGCTCGACCGCACCGCGGTCGAGGTGCGGCGAGGCGCCCAGCGTCTTCGCGCGGCGCAGGTCGTTCGCGTCGACGATCGCGACGTGCACGCCGAGCGCGTCGGACAGCCCCGTCGCCACGCGGTCGGGTTCGGCCGGGCCGAGCACGATCGCGCGCTCGTACGGCGGCAGCGTTCCTGTGTAGCCGTCGATCGCGGCGATCGCCTCGCCGAGGATCTCGTAGAAGACGCCGCGCTTGCCCCGCAGTCGCCCCACGACGTGCGCGAGCGCGGCCCACACGACCGTGCGCGCGCCGACCTGGTCGATGACGAGCTGCAGCGACTCCGGCTGGTTGACCGTCGCGAGCGCGCCGGCGCGGCGCGAGAGCGTCAGCGCGAGCCGCGACGGACGAATCATCTCGGCCGGGATGAAGCGCGACTGCGCGATCGCGACCGCCGTCTCGGCGATCGCGACGACGTCGCCGGGCCGCGCGATTCCGCGGACCGCGTCGCGCACGACCGCGGCGAGGTCGTCGCCGGGCGCGATCAGCCGCGTGCGCACCGGGATTGCGACGAGCCCCTCCGGCAGCCCGCTCTCGCGGATCGCGACGGGGATCACGCAAACACCTCGGCGCCGAGCGCCTCCGCGATCTCTTCCATCTTGTAGACGCGCGAGCCCTTGAGCAGCACCGCGTCGCCACGGCGCAGGTTCGCGCGCAGCCACGCGATCGCGTCGCCGTTCGTGGCGTAGCGCACGACCGTGCCGCCCTTCGCCGTCACGCCGCGCGCCGTGTCGGCGGCGAAGCGGCCGCCGGCGAGGACGACGTGCGCGCGCGTCGCAGCAATCTCGCCGATCTTCTCGTGCATCGCCGGCGCGTCGCTGCCGAGTTCCGCCATGCTGCCGAGCACGGCGATGCGGCGCTCCGCTTCTTCGCGGCCGAACGTCGCGAGCGTCGCGAGCGTCCCCGAGAGCGAGGCGTTGTAGGCGTCGAAGACAAGCCGGACGTCGTCCGCCAGCTCGACGATCTCGTAGCGCCCGTGCGGCAGCACGACGCCGCGCACCGCTTCCGCGAGCGCCTCCACCTTCGCGCCGCACAAGAGCGCCGCGGCGAATGCGCCGGCCAAGTTGCGGCGGTTGTGGTCGCCCGGAAATCCGATCGCGATGCGGTGCGTCTCGGTCGCGCCGGCGGCATCGATCACCCAGACCGCGTCCGGCTCGATGACGACCGCGCGCTCGCCGTGCTGCGGTCGCTCGGCGTCGATCCCGTACCACAGCGGCGGCGATGCGAGCCCCGGCGCGCGCTCGCGCGAGGCCGCGTCGTCGAGGTTCAGCACGGCCTGCCGCGAGCCGGCCGGAACGGCCCACTTCGTCTCGGCGATCCGCTCGCGCGTGCCCATGATCTCCAGGTGCGCCTCGCCGACGTTCGTCAGCAGGCCGACGTCGGGCTTCGCCGCGGCGACCAGCACGTCGAGGTCGCGGTACTTGCGCGCACCCATCTCGACGATCGCGACGCGCTCGTCGCCCTCGTCGAGGCCGCAGAGGAACTTCGCGACGCCGACTTCGTTGTTCTCGTTCTCCGGCGTCGCAGCGACCGCGCGCCCCGCGCCGCGCAAGAGGCCGAGCAGAAACTGCTTGGTCGTCGTCTTCCCCGTGCTGCCGGTCACCGCGACGACGGGACCGCGCACGCGCGCGCGCGCCAGCGAACCGAGGTCGAGGAACGCCTGCAGCGTGTCGCGCACGACCAGCGCGCTGCGACCCTCCGGCACCGCGTCGCCGTCGTCGACGATCGCGCAGACCGCGCCGCGCGCGAACGCCTCCTCGACGTACGCGTGCCCGTCGAAGCGCTTGCCGCGCAGCGCAAGAAAGGTCGCGCCGCGCTCGATCTGACGCGTGTCGGTCTGAACCAGCAGCGCCTCCGGCGGCGCCGCCCCAAGGACGCGCGCGTGCAGCGCTGTGATCGCCTCGGCGGTCGGAAGTCTCACCGGCGGACGGTCTCCGCGCGTTTGGCAAAGGCGATGCGGACCTCGTCGCGGTCGTCGAACGGGCGGCGTTCGTCGCCGACGATCTGGTACGTTTCGTGGCCC
>JAFAMK010000446.1 GCA_019233415.1 Vulcanimicrobiota bacterium | reverse complement strand
GTCGTGCCGAGCACGCGTTTGAACACGTGCGTCATGTGGCTCGCGTCGGTGAAGCCGGCATCGGCCGCGACGTCGGCCAGCGCGCGGTCGGTCTCGACGACGCCGCGGCACGCGAGCTGCAGCCGCATGCCGAGCACGACGTCGCCGATCGTGCGGCCACGAAAGCGGTGGAACGTCCGGCACAGGTGCGACGGGTGCACGCCGGCATCGTCCGCGAGGCGCTGGAGCGAGAACGGCTCGGTGAACGTGCGCTCCACGACGGCGTCGACCGTGCCGAGCCACGCCGGCGCCTCGGGCGGAAGCGCGGCCAGCTCGCCGACCGATGCGCACAGCTCGTAGAGCAGCGACTCGATGGTCAACGGCGACGCCGCATCACGCGTGAGGAACTCTTGGTACAGCCGTGACATCAGCCATGCCGGTTCCCCGCCGCGCAGCTCCACGATGTTGTCGCGCACGGCGGCGACCACGTTCGTCCACCGTTCGCCGAGCTCCACGGTGAAGAATCGCCCACCGCTCGGACCGATCGTGTCGGTGTGCTGCATGCGCCGCGCATGGAACACGACGGTGAACGGGTCGTAGACGACCGTCGTATCCCCGCACGTCTCCGTGTACGAGCCTTCGACCAGCAGGGTGAAATACGCGCACGCGTGCGTGTGGTCCGGGACGGTGCGGCCGAGGTCGTGCCGGACCTCCGAGAGGATGGCACCTGCGATCTCGATCCCGACCGTGTCACCGAAGAACCGCCCGGCGGCGAGCGCGATCGTCACGGCGTCGTGCGCCCCGGGTGTTGCGCGAACGCCGCGACGGCATCGGGGAAGCCGGGCGCGAAATGCGGCCAGCCGTCGACGTTCGCCGGCGGAACGTGCAACGTGTGGTCGGCGCCCGCGAACGTTCGGACGGTGACCGCGTCGTTTCCGTGCGCGCGCAGGATGCGCACGACGTCGTCGATCGATGCCTGCGGCGGGACGAGGCGGTCGTCGGCCCCGAACAGCAGGAGCACCGGAACGCGCACGCTCGACCACGCCGCGGTGTTGTCGTAGTTTCCTACCTTCGCGTACCACGCCCAGATCCAACTCTCATCGGCCGGGATTGCGAGCTCGTCGAGCCATGGCGCCCGCGCGGCGCGGGCGAGATCGGCGCGCAGACGTTCGTGCGGCGCGCCGTTGCGCGCCACGTCGACGAATTCCGCATACAGCGCTTCGGCCTGCGTGAGCGCGTCGCCGGACCAGCGGGTCGCGAGAGCGGTGTCGACGCGAAACAGGTCTTGGCGGTACTCGGGGCCGACCGGACCGTCCGCGGCGGCGATCCAGCGCACCTCGGCGTCGTCGCGCGCAATCTCCGGTGCGATCTCCGCGCCTTGGCTGTGGCCGTACACGCCGAGCCGCGCACGGTCGACGTCCGCGCGCAGCGCGAGGGCGTGAACCGCGGCGCGCGCGTCGCCGGCGAGATCGCGCAGCGTCGACGTGCGCCAGTTGCCGCCCGACGCACCGACCCCGCGCTTGTCGTACGCGAGCGCGACGACGCCGTTCCTCGCCAGCGCGTCTGCGATGGGCGCTGTCGCCCAGCGGCCCTCGTCGCCGGAACCGTGGACGAGCACGGCGGCCGGATGCGGCCCCGGCGTTCGCGGGACGAAGACCGTTCCGGACAACCGCACGTCGCCGTTCGCGAAGGTGATCGGCTCGGCGTCGTACGGCCGAGCGGTCGCGTCCGGCACGCGCCGCAGGTGCAGAACGCCTTCACGCGCGCCGTTCTCCCGAAAGGTTCCGGTCATCGCGTCGCCCGTGACGGTGGCGTCGAACACGGTCGTCGTCCGGTCGCCGACCAGTTCGAAATGAACCGGCCCTGCGGCGCGCACGGCGCTCAGCGGGACGCCGACCGCGCCGACGTCGGGGGCCGAGAAGGTGCCGTGCGCGCCGTCCGCCGCGATGTCGATCCGCACCGGAAGCTGCGCGTCACCGCGCGTCAGCGTGCCTTCCCAATGACCGGCCGCGAGCGGTGACAGGCCGGCTACCAGCACCAGTGCGGTCGCGATTCCGAGCATGCCGACATTCTCTCACGGACGGTGGCCGCGCCGGTTGTACGCCGATTGCGCAAACGCCGGCCCCTTCGGTGGGTCTTACGAGTGGTGCCCGAGCTTCCCGAGGTCGAGACCATTGCACGTGGTCTCGCGCATGCCGTCGCCGGTAAGACGATCGCGACGGTGACGGTGACGCTCCCCAGGGTGGTCGTCGCGCCGCCCGGGGAGACGTTCGCGACGGCGCTCGTCGGCGAGACGGTCGTCTCGGTCGGGCGGCGCGGGAAGTACGTCGTCTTCGCCCTGGCCTCAGGCCGGCGGCTGGCCGTCCATCTGCGGATGACCGGCCGCTTGGTCGTCCAGGCGCCCGGCTACGTCGAGCCATATCCACACACGCACGTCGTCATGGGGCTCTCCGACGGCTCCCGGCTCAGCTTCGCGGACGCCCGGACCTTCGGGCGGATGCGGCTTCTGGCCGCCGGCGACCCCTGGGACGCCGACGGCGGGGTCGAGCCGCTCTCCGAGGGCTTTACCAGCGACGCGTTTGTGAGTATGCTGGACGGGCGTCGCACGCCGATCAAGACGTTCCTTCTGGATCAGACACGGATCGCGGGGATCGGGAACATCTACGCGTGCGAAGCCTTGTGGGAAGCGGGGATCCGGCCGAGCCGCCCGGCCCACAAGATCAGCAAACCGGCGAGACGCCGGTTGCACGGCGCGATCAGAAACGTGCTCCACCGCTCCATCGAGGCGCGGGGGACGTCCGTGGACGATTACGTCGACGCTGAGGGGCTGAAGGGCGGGTTTCAGAACCAACTCGCCGTTTACGGCCGCCTCGGCGAACCGTGCCCCCGCTGCGGGAAACCGATCGTGCGCACGGTGATCGGGCAGCGTGGCACCTGGTGGTGCCGAGGCTGCCAACAATAAAAAATACAAACGAAGGAAGTCATCCAACCATTTCCATCACGATCGAGCCGCCGACCACGGCGGTCGCCCACGAAGAAGAAGACCAGCTCGCACTCGAGCAACGCCTCTACGAAGAGTCCCTGAAGGTCCTCGACGAGGGACAGGTCCTCACCGGCGTCATCGTCGCCAAGTATCAGGACGAACTGCTCGTCGACATCGGCGGTAAGTCCGAAGGGATCTTACCGTTCCGCGAGCTGTCGCTCGCGATCGAGCCGAAGGAACTGAAGGTCGGCGACACCCTGGAAGTCATGATCCACCGGATCGACGACCAGGACGGTCAGCTCTACCTGAGCGAACGCCGCGCCCGCGCGCTGAAGACCTGGGAAAAGGTCATCGAAGCGCACGACAACGACGAAGTCATCGAGGCGACCGTCACGCAGGTCGTCAAGGGCGGCGTCCTGGTCGACCTCGGCATGCGCGGATTCGTCCCCGCCTCGCAGATTCGGCGTCAGCCCGTCGGCAATCTGGAAGAGCTGGTCGGCAAGAAGCTGCGGCTCAAGGTCATCGACCTCGACCACAAGCGCCACCGCGTCGTCCTCTCGCAGCGCCAGGTTCTCGAAGAAGAACTCAACGCGAAGAAGCAGGAGCTGCTCGGCACGCTGCAGGTCGGTCAGATTCGCGACGGCGTCGTCGTTCGTCTCGCGGAGTTCGGCGCGTTCGTCGACCTCGGCGGAATCGACGGCCTCATCCACAACAGCGAGCTGTCGTACGCGCGGATCAAGCACCCGTCCGAAGTCGTCAAGATCGGCGACACCGTTTCGGTCGAGGTGATGAAGTTCGATCCCGAGGCGAAGAAGGTTTCGCTCTCGCTCAAGCACGCGCTGCCCGACCCGTGGGTCGAGCACGCGGACAAGCTGTTCGAAGGCAACAAGCTCGTCGCGCAGATCGTCAAGGTCACCCCGAACTATCTCCTCGTCGAGATCGTCCCGGGCGTCCTGGCGATGGTGCCGAAGGGCGAGTTCGACGCGAGCGTGCAGTACTCGCCGGGCCAGGAAGTCGACGTCACGCTGCTCACGATCAACCACGGCACGCGCCGCATCACCGGTTCGATCCAGCACGTCGCCGACGTCGCGCCGGAAGAGTTCGAACAGATCCCGATCGACGACGGCTTCGGCCCGCTCGGCTCGGAACTGACCCCGACGCTGTAAGCGTCAGATCGCTGTCAGATAGCCGAAGGGAGGCGCGCAGGCGCCTCCCTTTTCGTGTCCGAAGGCCGACCGTCCGTAAGAATGCGGAGACGGAGGACAACGATGTTCCAACGGATGCTCGCGGGCGCGGTCTTGTGCGTGCTCGCCCTCGGCACGGCAGCACTCGCGGAGGACCAGAACCCGACGAACCCGACCGGCCCGCTGAACGCGGCCGAGACGACGTTCGTCAAGTCGATCCAGGCCGATCTGACGAAGCGCTTCCCGAACCCGGCCGCCGCCGTGCTCGCGGGCTACGTGCGCTACACGAACGTCGACGACACCGGCGCGATCAGCTACGCGGACATGCACTGGGACTCGGACGCGAAGCACCCGAGCCAGCTCTGGTACAGCGTGAGCGGCGAGCTGCTCGGCGCGGACTTCTCGATGGTCACGAAGCCGGGCACGCCCCGCCCGCAGCGCTGGGGCATCGACCCGGGCCGCTGGACCGAGTTCGGCGCGCACGTGCACTACGTCGCCATCGACCCCAAGACCCACAAGAAGATCTACGACCGCGCGACGAGCGTCAAGAAGTTCGTCGCCGCCGGCGGCGACCCGAACCATCCGTCCGCGGCGGCGCTGGTGAAGCTCGGCGCAGTGAAGAGCGAGAAGGACGTCGCGACGGTCTTTCTCTTCCCGGATATTTGGGACTTGATCGTGTGGGTGAAGCCCAACGCGAGCGGCCCCTTCGCCGACAAGAACCCGACCGTCACCGCGAAGATGTAACGTTCGTGCGGTGCGCGCCGCTCAGGGCTCACCGTCCTGGGCGGCGAGCTGCGCGACCATCGTCTTGATCTGCTCGACGTCGCACTCGACGCGCGTCGCGATCTGAATCAGAATCTGCTCCTGCAGCTCTTGGTGATAGAGCAGACGCGAGATCGAGTCGTGGTCGTGCTCCGCGCGCAGTTCGGCGTGCGCCGACGACTGGCGCTGGCCGACCGCGAGCACGAAGATCAGGATCAGCTGCAGCACGTTCGAGACCGTCAGCAAGAACGCGAACGGGTACGGGTCCATCTTCGTGACCGTGCCGACGACGATCCAGCCCAGCTGTATGACGACCGCGAGCGCAAGCGCGAGCGGCGCGCCGGTCCAGTCGGCGATCCGCTTGCAGGCGCGCTCGACCGGCGAGAGGCTGTCGCGATGCTCTTGGTTGACGTCGTGGACCAGCGGGTGTTCCGTGACGTCGAAAGCCGGAGGCCGCACGGGGTCTGAAGAGGTCGTGCTCATGGCCGTAGTATACACGGCGCGTGGCGAAGATGCGCGTCGGGCTGACCGGTGGAATCGGCTCCGGAAAGAGCGCGGTCGCTGCGTACTTCGCCGAGCGCGGCGCGACCGTGATCGACGCCGACGTCCTGGCGCGCGAGGTCGTCGCGCCCGGCTCGGACGGCTTGCGCGCGATCGCCGAACGGTGGCCGCAGGTGATCGCCGCGGGTGGCGTGCTGGACCGCGCCGCCCTTGCGCAGATCGTCTTCGCGGACGATCGCGCGCGCGAGGCGCTCAACGCGATCATACATCCGCGCGTACGCGCGCGTGCCGAGGCGCTGGAGAACGCCGCGCCGGACGGGCTCGTCGTCCAGGTGATCCCGCTGCTGTTCGAGGGCGAGTCCTGGCGGCATTTCGAACGAACCGTCGTCGTCGTAGCGCCCGCCGAGACGCGGATCGCGCGCGTGATCGCGCGCGACACCGCCGCGCGCGCCGAGGTCGAGCGCCGCATGGCCGCGCAGATTGCCCCCGAGCTCGCGCGTGCGCGCGCCCACTACGTGATCGAGAACGACGGTGACTTGGACGACCTGCGCGAACGGAGCGCGCAGGTCTACGACGCGCTGCTGCGTGACCTGGCCGCCAAGGAGGACGACGCACGATGACCGCACCGCCGCCCGCATGATGACGGCCGCGTTCGTCGCGTACCATGCATTCTACGCGCTCGCGCTGACAGGGCTCTACCGCTCGGCTGCGGCGCCGGAGCCTTAACCGTCCGACGAAAGGTCCCTGGGGGCGATGACGAAGGCGCCCAGGTGGCGCAGACCCTGCCCCTTTCCCGTGCTCCCCGCACCGCCCGGTCGTCGATCCGGCTCGCCGCGATGGGGACCTACGTCCCGGAGAAGCGGCTCACCAACGACGACCTCGCACGGATGGTCGACACCGACGACGCGTGGATCGTGCGGCGAACGGGGATTCGCGAGCGGCGGATCGCCGCCGCGACCGAGTACACGAGCGACCTGTGCCTGGCCGCGGTTCGCGACATGGAGCGGCGCGGCGGCCGGCTCGACGAGGTCGACTACGTGATCGCCTGCACGTCGACGCCGGACTACGCGTTCCCGAGCGTCGCGGCGCGGATCGCGAACGGCCTGGGGCTGCGCGACGTCGGCGCGGTCGACGTCAGCGCGGCGTGCGCGGGGTTCATGTTCGGACTCGATCTTGCCGACGCGCTGGTCACGAGCGGCCGCGCGCGGCGCGTTCTGCTCGCGGGCGGCGAAACGATGTCGAAGGTGATGGACTACCGCGACCGCGCGACGTGCATCCTGTTCGGCGACGGCGCGGGCGTCGCGCTCGTCGACGCGCCGGACGACGCGCCGCAGACGCTGCTCGCGCGCCGCGCCGCGACCGACGGCGCGCACGGCAAAGAACTCTTCCTCACCAGTTTGCGCGGCGAGATCGACGGAATCGTCGAGCCGCAGCGCTACCTGCGACAGAACGGCCGTGCGGTGTACGAATGGGCGGTCGTCACGGTGAGCGCAGGCATCGCCGAAATGCTCGACGTCGCGGGGTTGCGCGCGTCGGACGTCGACTGGTTCGTCCCGCACAGCGCGAACGCGCGGATCATCGAGTCGATCTGCAAGCACACAGGAATTCCCGTCGAGCGCGCGCTGACGAGCCTCGAATGGTGCGGGAACACGTCAACGGCGTCGATTCCGCTGGCGCTCGCGCCCGCCGTTCACGACGGGCGCGTGCGCCGCGGCGACGTCGTGCTGCTCTACGGATTCGGCGGCGGGCTCGTCGAGAACGGCATGCTCTTGCGCTGGTCTTAGACGTCGGTTCCGTTCTTCGCGGCGACCTTCGTGCCGAGGTACGCGCCTTGTCCAAGGCCGACGAGAACGACGAGCGCGGGGTCGATGTCGGGATACGCCGTCGCCGTTGCGCCGAAGAAGCTCGCGCGCGCGGCGACCGTCGTCGCGATGTAGGCGACCGCGGCGACGATCGACCACGTCAGCATCTGCGCCTTCGAGAAGCTGGTCACCGTCCCGCTCTGGTTGTCGGTGACGAGATCACCGTACTTGGCGTTGGCGGTCCCCGTCGTCATCGGCGCCGCCGCCGGAGCCGCGCCGGCACCGCCAGCTCCTGCGGCCGGTGCCGCTGCAGCCGCTGCTGTGGCGGTCCCGCCTGCCGCGGTCGCGCCGGGGTTCGCGGAGGCGAGGCCCTTGGCGGTCGCGGCGGTCGTGATGCTCAGGCCCATCAGGATCATCACGTCGGTCGGGATCATCGGGCCGTTGCCGGACGGCCAGGGGAGGTTCCCGCCTTGGACGTGCGACGTGAACAGGAACGCGTAGGCGAAGACGACGACCTCGGTCCAGATCCAGAACTGCGCCTTCGATGTGCTCAGCTTGCCGTCGGCGCCGAGCATCAGCCCCTTGAACCACGAGCCGGTCGTCAGGCGCGAGAACGTCGGCAAGATGAGCGCCGCCAGGATGCCGATCGCGTACGCGATCCACGGCTGCTGAAAGAATGCGGCAACAGACGCCATCAGAACCCCTCCCCTGGATGGCAGTTGTCGCTTGGTTTGCTATGCGGGGGCGGGTGCCCTTCGGCTAGGGCGACGACGTGGCCGATGGTTCGAACGCCGGCGCGGCGCGGCCGACGTCGAAGACCCGCTCGTCGCCGGAGGCGTCCAGGAACCCGCGCACCACGAAGCTGTGGTCGGAGCGCAGACCGAGCGCCCGCGAGAGCCGCAGGGTCCCGGTCGCGTCGCGCAGCCGCGGCGTTCCGCCGTCGACGTAGGGGACTCCGGCAATCGTGAGGACCGTTCCGGGCTTCGCCGCGAGGGCGTCCGAGATCGTGGCCGGCACGTCGAACGCGATCGGCTTGTCGACGACGACGCCGAAGTTCGTCCCCAGCATCGCGACGCGGACGGTGTAGCGGCCCGGGACGAGCGCGTGGTGGTCGTCGGTCGTGGAGTCGACGATGACCTGCGCGAGTCGCAGCAGCCCCGGCGGCACGTCGAGCTGGCGGGTGATCGGAATCGGCTTGTGCCCGGTCACCGACGACCAGACCGGCGCGTCGTCGTGCAGTACGTCGATCCGGAACAGGTCGGCGGTCGGGAAGCGCAGGTGGACGATCCGGCCCGTCGCGTTGTGCAGGACGATCACGACCGTGAACGGCGCCAGCAGCGCGGTCCCCTCGCGTTCGAGCACGACGTCGGCCCAGACGCCGTGCGGGGTCGCCGGGGCGATCGGGCGCGGCGCGGCCGACGCCGCGAGCACGCCGGCGAGCAGCTCGGCGCGCGTCACGGCAGCACTTTCATACCGGTCGGTTCAGCGGCCGTTGCGCAGGACCCGCCCGGGCCGCGCGCCGGTCAGCGCGCCGCCGCGCACGACCGCGCGGCCGTTGACGAAGACGTCGCGAATCCCGTCGGGCGGGACGAAGGGCCGCTCGTAGGTCGCCCGGTCGACGACGTGCTCCTCGTCGAAAACGACGAGATCGGCATGCATCCCGGGCGCGATTCGGCCGCGCTCGCGCAGCCCGAACTGCGCCGCTGGAAGCGACGTCATCCGGCGCACCGCCTCGGCGGCGTCGAACACGTGCCGCTGGCGCACGTAGCGGCCGAAGACGCGCGGGAACGTGCCGTAGGTGCGCGGGTGCGGAACGCCGCGCGCCGTGATCCCCGAGTAGCTGCGCGCCGACGCGTCGCTGCCGACGCTGCAGAAGCCGGCGCTGAAGACGCTTGCGACGTCGTCCTCGCTCATCGAGAAGAAGACCGAGTCGACCCGCATCTCCTCCTCGAGCAGCAGACGGATCACCGCTCGCGCCGGCGACGTACGCCACGCGCGTGCCAGCGCGTCGATCCGCGTCCCCGGAATTTGCTCGTTCCGTTCGCTGGCAACGCCGGTGACGAGGATCGTGTCCCAGCCGTCGCCGCCAAGCTCGGGATCGCGCGTCAGCTCCATCGCGAACGCCGCCGCCGTGGCGTGTTCCGGATCGCGCAGGCGCACGAGCGCGGCGTCGTCGCCGCCGTCGCGCACCGATTTCGGCAGCACGGTGGCGAGCTCGGTCCACGATGCGACGTACGGGTACGCATCGCACCAAACGTCGAGTCCGCGTGCCCGCGCGCGGTCGATTTGCGCGAGCGTGCGGTGCACCTTGCCCCAGTTCTTTTTGCCCGCCGCTTTGTGGTGCGAGCACTGCACGGCGACCTCGGCGCCGGCGCCGACCGCGATCGCTTCGGCGATCGCGTCTTCGACCGCATCGCCCTCGTCACGCACGTGGCTCGCGTAGAGCGGCGCGCCGGCGTCGCGCGCGGCCGCGGCCGCGGCGGTCAGCTCGGCGAGATCGGCGTAGCGCCCCGGCTCGTAGATCAACCCGCTCGAAACACCGAGCGCGCCTTCCTCGACCGCGCCGCGAATCAGGCGGTTTTGGGCCTCGCGCTCCTCGCGCTCGAGCGCTCGCGCAGCGGGACCCGCCACGCACGATCGCGTCGTGCCGAGCCCGACCAGCGAGGCGACATTGAGCGCGACGCCCTCGCGCTCGACCAGCGTGAAGAACGCGTCGAACGTCGTCCATCCGACGTCGAGCCGGTACGAACGCGCGTCGCGGCGTTTGTGCGCGAGCGCACTTCCGAGCAGCGGCGCAACGGAGGTGCCGCAGTTTCCGCCGATTTCCGTCGTCACACCTTGGCGAATTTTGCCTTCGCAGCGGGGATCGGCCAGCCAAAGCTCGTCTGTATGGGAATGGACGTCGATGAAGCCCGGCGCCAGTGCGAATCCGTTGCAAGGAATGCGTTCGTGCGCGTCGCGGTCGGCGAGATCACCGATCGCGGCGACGCGGCCGTCGGCAACGGCGACGTCGGTGGTGAACGGCGCGTCGCCCGAGCCGTCGTAGACCCGGGGGCGCTCGAAGATCGTCCAGAACAGCGTTTAACCTAGCTTTCGCTGGGTACAGGGCAGTCGGTGGGCCGACAGCTCAGGGGGACTATTTCCAACATGGCGACCAACGACAACGTAACGGCGAACGGCGGCGGAATGAGCGTCCGCGAGGCCGGGAAACGCGGCGGCGACCGCGTCAAGGCCAAGTACGGATCCGAGTTCTACGAGGCGATCGGGCGCAAAGGCGGCGAGGCCACGAAGAGCAAGTACGGGCCGACGTTCTATGAGGAGATCGGAGCCAAAGGCGGGCAAAAGCTGAAGCGCGCGACGAAAACGAGCGGCTGACGCATGGCCGACCCCAAAAAGGCCTCGGCGAAACCACGGACGGAGAAGGTCGACGGCGAGATGTCGGTGCGGGAAGCCGGTAAAAAAGGCGGCGATACCGTGCGCGACCGGTATGGTTCCGGGTTCTACGAAGAGATCGGGCGCAAGGGCGGACAAGCGACGCGCGAGCGGCACGGGGCGGAGTTCTACGAGTCGATCGGGCAAAAAGGCGGCAAGGTCGTCAAAGAAAAGTACGGCCCGAACTTCTACGAGCAGATCGGCCACAAAGGCGGTCAGAAGGTCAAGAAGCTGATCGCCGAGGCCAAGAAGAACGCGCAGGGCGAAGAGTCCTAGCGGCACGCGCCGCGACGGACCAATCGCCGAAACTCGCCGAGGATCGTGCGCGGCTCGGCCGCGCCGTCCGGCGTGAGCGCCATCACGATTCCACGCGGCGTCGTCCATGCGACCCCGCGCAACTTCGCCGTGCCGCCGATCGCGTGCACGTCGGCGCAGCGCGGTTCGGCCGGCAGTGCCGCGAACGCGGCGAGGCTGCCGCCGTTGCGCGGCCATTCCTGCATGATCCAGTCGCGCCCGCGGTGCCCGTACGCGTAGGCGATTCCCTCGTTTGCGGAGAGCTGGCCGCCGTGGAACGGCGGGACCAGCGCGACCTGTACGGGATTCGGATCGGGGACGAACGGGCGAAAGCCGATCGCGCGTTCGGCCGTCGCACGGTCGGTGACGAAGCCGCGGTTCGCGAGCGGCGCGTACGGCGTCGCCGGCGCGTCAGACAACAGAACGAGCAGCGCGAGGTAGGGCGCGAGCATCATCCCTTCGTTCCCGGTTTGACGCCCTCGATCCGGCCGAGATCGACCTGACCGGTCCGAAAATCGACCTTCGCTTCCTGGACCGTCACCGTCGCGCTGCCGTCGGTGATCGTCGCGGCGTGGTCGAGTTCCAGCGTGCGCGCGGCGCCCTGGTAGCGCGCGCCGACCGATTTGAACGTTCGCACGCGCCCGGGCGCGATCTGCTCGCGGAACGAGACGGGCCCCGTGATGAACAGGTCGTTCGACACCGTGTTGATCGTCACGCCGTCGGCCTTCATCAGGACGTCGGGCTTGCCGGCGCGGTGCAGCCGCCCGTCACGCACGTGCGCGATCGTCGCCTGCGTGCCGTCCGGGCTCATCGTCAGCGTGTCGAAGTCGAGCGACCACTCGCGGCGGTCGATGCGCTTGCCCTGAATCGCGCCGCCGGTCAGCGTGTCGGGTCCGACCGCGCGCGGGACCTCGACGTCGGTGCCGGCGCGCCCGATCTCGAACCCGACCCACGCCAGCAGCGCGAGAAGCGCAACCGACCCGACCGCACGCCACCACCTCCCCCCCGTCATCCTGAGCCTGTCGAAGGGCGCGGGCGCAGCAGTGCGAGCGCGAACGGGAGCACGACGAGCAGCGCGAACGCGAACCCGAACGGCGCGGGGCCGATGCGCGCGAACGGCCCGGGCGCCGGCGTGCCGACCTCGCCGATCACCGTCGTCATCACGTTCAGCGCGGTGCGATGCGTCCACGTGCCGTCGGGCGCGACGATTCCGCTGATCCCGGTCGCGCCCGCGCGCAGCACCCAGCGGCCCGTCTCGACCGCGCGCAGCGTCGCCGCTTCGGCGTGCTCGTACGGTCCTTCGGTCGTCCCGAACCACGCGTCGTCGGTCGCGATGAGGAACAGCGACGGGTCGTCGCGCAAGCGCGCGTGCGCGATGTCGCCGAACAGCGACTCCCAGCAGATCAGCGCAGTCGCGCCATTGTACGATTCCTGCGCGTTCGTACCGGGCCGGAAGCGCCCGATCTGATCGGCGTACGGCAGCCGCGCAAGCCACGCCGGTCCGGGCAGATACTCTGCGAACGGCACGAGCTGTTCTTTCACGTACAGCGCGGTCAAGTCGCTCGGATTCACGCGCGGGTCATAGATGACGAGCGTGTTTTCCAAGCGCACGCCGTCGTCCCAGAACCCGCCGGCGTACAGCGTCGCGCCGAGGCTGTCGGCGAGCCGCGCGAAGCGCGCGCGCAGCACGGGCTCGCGCAGCAAGTCGGTCGTGATCACCGTCTCCGGCCACAGCACGAGCGAGAGGTGCTGTCCGCGCAGCGCGGTCGTCATCGTCGTGTAGCGCTTCAGCGCGAGCGCGAGGCCGGCGTCGCTGCGCTTGACGCTCTGCGCGATCCCGCCCTGCACCGCGGCGACGCGGCGCGTCGGCGTCGCATAGTGACGCGCAGGCCATGCAAACCACGCGAGCGCGGTGCAGAGCGCGACAGCGAGCCACAGCGCGAGCGCGGTTTGCGCGCGGCGCATATCCTTGCGGTCGAGCAGCCACCAGCCCAGCGACGCGCCGAGCAGCGCGGTCGCGAACGTCAGCCCGAAGCCGCCGGCGAACGCCGCGAGCGGGCGCAGCGGCGAGTCGATCATCGTGAGCCCGAGCTGTTCGAGCGGAACGCCGAGCGCGGTCACCGAGCGCAGCTGCTCGCCGAGCGCGAACGCGGCGGCGACGGCGAGCGGGACGAGCCGCACGTCGCAGCGGCGTGCGGCCTGCGACGCGATCCATGCGGCGAACGCAAAGGCGAGCGACTCGGCCGCGGCCGGCCCGAGGTCGAGGACCGGCGCGGCCCAACCGACCAACGCCCCGGCCGTTTCGCCGAACCACGAGAACCCGAGCACGAAGAAGACGAGCCCGCTCGCGTAGCCGGCGAGCGCGGCACGGCGCGGCGTGAAGCGGCACCACGCGGCCGTCAGCCCCGCGAGCGCGAACGGCGCGAGCCACCAGAACGACGTCAGCGGAAACGCAAAGTGCAGCGCGGCGGCCGAGCCGAGCGCGAGGAGCGCGTCGCGAACCGTCGTCGTCCGCGATCCCGGGAGGCGTGCGCTCACGCCGTGCGTGCGGCCGGCGTCGGCTGCGATCGTGGGCGAGTGGTCCAAGCCGGGAGTAATTCGCCGCGGCCCGTGCGGGAGACTGCCTGGCGGCTCGCATTGGAAGGCGGGTCTCAGCGAAAGCACGCACACTGTTTACCATGACGCGTTGGATTCGGGCACTGATCTCCGCCGCGGGGATGTGCGCCTTGCTCGCCGGGTGCGGCCGTCAGGTGACGGGGCTCAACATTCCCGGCGGCGGCGGCATCACTCCGTCCGGGACGACGCTGATCCGCTTCGACGTCGCGGGGCCGCTCGATTTCACCAACGTGCGCTACCTGATCGTGTTCAACACGAAAGGGAACAATGTGCAGCCGACCGCTCAGGGAACCAACACCGACGTCAGCAACTGGTCGGCCTATTTCGTCGTCGGCGGCGGCTCCGGCTTCGTCAGTGCACCGGGTCTCGAGCAGCTCTACCGAAATCCGTCGACCGGCGCACTGGCACCGCCGTACAACATCACGATCCCGCAGGGGACGCTGACCAACTTCCAGACCCAACTCTCCGGCGCGCTCTCGCAGTATGGCTTCCAGTTCACGTTCAACCGGTGCCTGCTCGACCTTCCGCAGCCGTCGGCGACTCCACCGCCGCCGCTCTCGGTGAATCGCATCTGCCCGCCGTTTCAGAACACCGTCGCGACGACGTGGAACATCAGCATTTTCACGGTGGACAACACCGGGTCGCCGATCGATTCGCTCAGCACGACCGGACCCGGCAACGGCGACTACACGTTCCAGATCGATACGACGCAGGCGTTGAGCAACAAGTCCTACAGCAAGCCGGCCGCCAACACGACCGTCTCGAACCCCGGCGCTCAGATCGTCGGGATCGAAGTCTTCAGCACGCCTTAGCGCCCTTCGACAAGCTCAGGGTGACGGGCTGTTATTCCACGTCGCATGGAGGATGGCCGCAGGCGCACGTGCTCTCCATCTCTTCGTCGGTCGAGTCGCGCGCCTCGCAGACGTCGCTGCAGTAGGCCGCGCCTTCGACGCCACCGGTGACGGTGCAGTTGCACTCCTGGTACTCGCAGGGCTGCGTGAACGTGTTCATGCCCTCACTGTACCCGCTCACGGCGCACCGCCGGCGAAGGTCTCCGTCGAGAAGCTGCCCGGGATGATCGAGTTGAGCGAGGTCTGCCCGAGGCCAAAGTTCAGTGCGCGCGACGGGAACGCCAGGAGGTCGACGGTCGCGGTGACCTGCTTGAGGTCCTGGTTGTAGGCGATCCGAATCTCGTAGCAGTCGCCGACGACGTGCCGGTAGTAGATGTTCTTGCTCTCCAGCCGCCCGCGTTCTTTCCAGTTGACGTAGGTTGAAAACTGCAGGTCGCTCTCGTAGCCGAACGGCGTCGCGATCTGCACGTTCGTGCGGTCGAAGCCGTTCCCGGGGCCGGGCAGGAAGCTCCCGCCGACGAGCAGCGTCGAGCGCGGCGAGGGGCGCGAGGTCAGCTGATAGCCGACCGACTGCGCCTGGCGGTTGAAGAACGTCGTCGCGGTCAGCGAGAGCGAGTAGACGTCGCCGTTGAACAGCCGCAGCACGTCGTTGGCCTGTTTCAGGCCGTTGCCGAGCACGTCGATCGACTTGAACGGTTCGGCGAGCGGTCCGTTCACGTGCGACTCGCTGTACGAGATCGTGTTGATGATGTGACCGAACAGCGGCGTCGTCAGCGTGGCTTGCTGCCCGATCTGGGCCTTGAGGTCGCCAGTGCCATAGGCGTCCTGCTGCACGTTGACCGTCGCCGAGAAGTCGCTCCCGAGCACGTGCGCGAGCGACGGACCGAGCTGGAAGCGCGCCTCGCCGCGCGATGTCTGCAGGCCGGTGATCTGTCCGTTCGGCGCCGCCTGCGGGTCGTCGTAGAGGCCGATCGTGTACTGCGCGGTGATCGGAAACGCGCGGAAGTACTTGAAGAGCGCGTCGTGCGGGCGGATCGCCAGCTCCGGCTCCTTCTGCACGTTGCTCGGGATCGTCGTGTCGTAGCGGTCGAACGTCAGGTCGTAGTCGTACGACTTGCCGCCGTAGTGGGTGAGCGTCTGGTAGTGCAGCGTCGTCGAGCCCGGGAAGCCGAAGCTCTGGCTCGTCGTGTACGACGCCGTGAAATCGTTCGAGAACGTTTGCGAGAAGACGTGGTGATCGCTCAGCCCGTAACTGTTCGTCGAACTTTGCGAGCCGGTCGAGGTGCGGTGGAAGCTGTAGTTCTGGCGGTCACCGCGTTCGTTGCCGTGGTCGACCGCCGCCGTCAAGTCGTACTGCGGCGGCAGCGAGACCAGCGGGCCGTAGTTGCCGGTGTAGTTGATGCCGAGCTGCGCGCGCAGCGAGCGCGAGAAGATTTCCTGGTCGGCGAACTGCAGGTTGTTGCTGTTGCTGCCGTCGACTTTGTTCTTCATCCGGTAGAAGTCGATGTCGGTCTTGCGGCGGCCGTCCTTGCGCATCAGCGTCGCGACGTACCCGAGGCCCAGGCCAATGCGCGTGTACTCCTCGACGCGGTAGTAGCCGTAGTAGTAATCGCTCGGCGAGAACCCGATCCGCGCCTTGACCCAGAAGCCCTCGGCCGCCGAGTAGCCGATGATCGGGATGAAGCCGGGATTGCGCCTCGAGCCGGTCTCGTCGCGGCGCAGCGAGATGATCGCGATCGGCAGGTAGAACACGGCGAGTGCGCCGAGGAACAGCACTGCGGAGCGCGCGACGGCCTTGTCGCCGGGGTACACGTCGAGCGTCTTCGACTCGAGGTGGTAGCCGCCGCGCGGGTTCTCGCACGTCGTCAGGTTCGCGCGCTCGACGTGGGTGACGCCCTGGTTGTCGGTGACCATCGTCGTGCCCGCGAAGTGCAGCTTGCCGCGCTCGACGCCGTTCGTCGACTCGCCGCGCCCGCGGATCAGCGTCGCCTTCTGCGTCGTTTCGTCGAAACGCACCGAGTCGGCGTACAGGATCGTGTCGCCCTCGCGGTTCTTCACGAACGTGTGACCGGTGACGTCGATGTAGCGCTGTCCGTCGTAGTGCGCGTGGTCGCCGCCAAGCACGCCGTCCTGGTAGAAGATGTTCACGTGGCCGTCGAGGTCGAACGGCTGGCCCGGCTTGTTCGTCCCGCTCAGCGTGTCGCCCAGGATCGCGTACGTGTTCGGGTCCAGAATTTCGCCGGGCGCGGGCGACGCGGACGGCGAGGCCGACGGCGAGGGGAGCCCGACCGGCCCGGCGCTGGTCGTCGGCGCCGGGATCGGCGTGTTCGACGGGGGGAGGGTCTGCGGCGTGATGATCACCGGGCCTTGCGAGGGCGCGGCCGTCGGCGAGAACGTCGGCGCCGGCGGCGGTGTGACTTGGCCGGGCTGCGGCGTCGGTGTCGGCGGGACGAGAATCTGCGGGCCGAGCGGGGCCGACGGGTTCCCGACGTACGGCGGAAGCGTCGGCGACGGGGTGGGCGACGGTGTCGGGGCAGTAGAGGCCGCCGGTGAGGCCGAGGCGCTCGGCGAAGGGGACTCGGTCGGCACGGCGCTGGCCTGGGCGATCGGCGTGCCGCAGCCCTGCTGGAGCAATGCGACGGCGCGGGCGCTGTCGTCTTCGTCGGTGGCGCCGGCCGGCGGAGGGATCGTGCACAACGCGAACGAGAGCGCGACGAACGTCACGCCCGCGCGATAGGCCAGCACTCTCATCGGTCCTCGCGCCAGACGAGGAAGCCGCCGACGCTGCCGATGAGAATGTTCGGGATCCAGGCGGCGAGGTACGGGTCGATCGCGCCGTTCTTCCCGAACGCGCCGAAGAGCGCGACGAGCGCATAGTAGACGAACAGCGCGATGATCGAGAGGACGATCCCAATCGTGCGCCCGTTCTTCCCGAACTTGACGGCGAGCGGGAGCGCGATGATCACCGCGATGAACGCGGCGAACGGGTAGGCGTACTTGCTACTGAGCGTCAGCTCGCGCACTGCGAGGTCGGTCCCGCCCTGCCCGGTCTGCTTGCGAAACTTGATGTCCTGCGCCAGCCGCTGCGTATTCATCGTGTACGTATCATTGAATGCGCTGCTCAGAAAATTCTGGCCGTTGTCGCCCATCGGCAGCGAAATTCGCACTTCCTTCGCCGTGACGTCGACCGCGCTCACCTGCCCGTCGGCGTTGATGCGGGTCTGGATCGCGTGCTCGAGCACGATCTCCGTCCCCTCGATGCGCGCCCGTTTCGCGGTGAGCAGCTGGATGAACGGCGTGGTCCGCGCCGGCTCGTAGATTTGGACGTTCTGCATCGTGCGCCCGTCGGCCGAGACGGACTGGATGTAGAACGTGTTCCCGGTCGTGGGGTCGGAGCGGAAGATGTTCGGCTCGACCGGGAGCGTCTGCGAGCGGTAGAGGATCTGGTAGAAGCTGCGGGTCGAGAGGTCGGTCGCGACCGGCGCGATGTGCTCGTTGATGAGGAACGAGATGACCGCGACCGCCGCGCCGGCGATCAGCGGGAGCCGGATGATCCGGAAGAACGAAACGCCCGAGGTGCGCAGCGCGGTGATCTCGTTGTCGGCGGCGAGCCGCCCCATCCCGAGCAGCGTCCCGAACAGGCACGCGAACGGGAACGCCAGCGGCGTCGCCTGCGGCACGCGGAACAGCAGGAAGCGCAGCACGAGGAAGAACGGCGCGCCCTTGTTGACGAGGTAGTCCGCCGCGAGCACGAAGATGTTCGCGAACCAGAACAGGAAGAACGCCGCCAGCGCGAACCAGAACGGCGCCGCGACCTCGCGCAGGATGTAGGAGTCGAGGATGCGCAGGCGCGGGCCCGGCGGTACCACACGGGTGAACGTGGGCATCCGCACCCCCGGATAGGCAGCCATCGGTCAGCGCAAGCCGGCGACGACGCGGTCGACGTAGGCGCGGGTCTCGGCGTAGCGCGGGACCCCGTGCGCGGCGTCGACGGCACCCGGACCCGCGTTGTACGCGGCGAGCGCGAGCCGAACGTTTCCTTTGTAGCGGTGCAGCAGGTCGTGCAGGTAGCGCGTCCCCCCATCGACGTTCTCGTACGGGTCGAACGGGTTGACGACGCCGTACATCGCCGAGGTCCCCGGCATCAGCTGCATCAGTCCCTGGGCCCCGACGCGCGAGACCGCGCTCGGGTCACCGTGGGACTCGGACTGGATGACCGAGTTCACCAGCTTGGCGTCGACCGCGTTCGCCGAGGAGTAGGTCCGCACGATCGCGGCGAGCCGGGCCGAGTCCATCATGTGCGGCCCGCCGGGCAGGAACGACCCGCCGCTGCAGCCCGAGAGGCCGGCGAATACGAGGGCGACCGTGGTCCAGATGGAGCGCGGGGACACGACTCCAGCCGATTCGCCGCCCCGCCCGACCGGCCTTGCCACCCATTTCCGCGACACGAAGGCTGAACGAACCGACCCAGGCCGCTGTTCCGTGATCGCGCTCATGCTGGTCAGAGGTACCATCCCGGGCTGAGAACTCACCATGCCGCAAGCCCATTTGCCCGTCGTTGCTTCAATGTGATACGTTGCTTGTGCAGAGCAACAGCATGGATTCAAGCAACGGCATCATCGACGAGGCGTTCGGCCACCTGCCTAGCGGCTGGAAGGTTGTCCCTGCGCCGGAGAGTGCTCAGCCTCCGTTTGACGGTGCGTTCGACCTCCACTCGCCGAGCGGTGCCGCTTCACGGTTCGTCTTCCAAACGAAAAAGCGCTTCGAGCCACGGGACGTCGACCGGGTCGTGCGGACGTTCTCCGGACTGCCCTCCGGGGCACATCCGCTGCTGCTCGCCTCCTTCCTGAGCCTTCGTTCCAGAGAAGTTCTACGCGGGCACGGCGTCTCGCACGCGGACGCAACCGGCACGCTATGGATCTCGACCGCGACGATCTACGTCGAGCGAACCGGAGAGACGCGCGTGTCGGCCACCAAGGATGGGCCGCCACGCCGGTCGCTTCGTGGGCCGATCACCGGTCGGGTCGTGCGCTACCTGTGCGACGTTTCGGCACCACTCAAAGTGCGCGAGATCGCGCAAGGTACGAACGTTCATCCAGGTAACGTCTCGCGCATCCTCGACTTACTCGAGCGCGATCTGCTCGTGCGTCGTTCCCGCGGTGCCGTCGAAGAGGTCGAGTGGAAAGACCTCATCCGCCGATGGGGTCCGGACTTGGCGAAGGACCGGAAGATGGAGACCTGCCTTGCCCCGCGCGGTGTCGACGACGAACTCGCTCGTCTCCGGAATGCGGATCTACCGTATGCGCTGACCGGCTCGTATGCGAGCGCGTCGCTGGCGCCGGCCGTCATACCGGCGTCGCTCGACATCTACGTCAAGAGCGTGCGCGAGGCTCGCGCTGCGCTGGCGCTGCACGAGGCCGAAGGTGTCGGCAACGTCCGCCTCATCGAAGCGTTCGATCGCGTCGCATTCGAGCGTACGATCGTGTGGGACGATCTCATCCTAGCATCTCCCTCGCAGATCGCGGCGGACCTCGTGACATTGCCGCGGCGATCGGCAGACGAACTGAACGAACTGTTCTCGTGGATGGAACGCAATGCCGCCGATTGGCGCCGCTAAACAGTACGCCGTTGCTCGGCGAGCACTCATCGACGCCGCACGAGCGCTACAAGCGGTTTCACCGACGGCCTTCGGACCCGGCGCTGGCGCTGCGCGCACTACTCGGCCGCGGCGCCGCGACCGAGATCGCGATTAGCTCGCTCTCCGCCCTGGCCCAAGAATTCGCCGACACCGTCGCAGGAGCGCTCGACGAGACCTAGTCGCTGGCGAGGGTGCTCGACCGGTGCATTGAGTCATTGAGTCAACTGGCGCTTCGTAATAGAATCTCGATCGAACTTCTGTTCGATTGATCGTCGAGCCGCGATCCTGATTGTGCCGCCGTGCTGTTGCTGCGTGGGGCTTGGTGGGATATAGTGGTTCAGAATGGAACACTGTGGGGGACGGTGGTAGTCCGTGTCGGACCGGCCGCTGTTCACGGGATCGGTGGAGCACAGCCTTGACGACAAGGGTCGTCTGGTCGTGCCCGCGCGGTTCCGGGAGCGGCTTGGGGCGGGGTTCTTCCTGACCATCGCCGAGCCGGACCCGTGTCTGGCGCTCTATCCGGCGGCGACCTGGGCCGACGTCTGTGCCCGGATCGAGGCGGCGCCGGTGAAGGACGCGCGGTACCGGAGCTACGTCCGGCACCTGTTCGCGCACACCGAGGAGCTGAGCGTCGATGCGCAGGGGCGGCTCGTGATCCCCAGCGCGCTGCGGGCCTTCGCGGCGATCGAGAAGGACGTCGTCTCGATCGGGTCGCTGACGCGAGTCGAGGTCTGGTCGAAGGACCGCTACGAGCGGCACACCCGTGAGCGCGGCGAGCTGCCCGACTTTGCGTCGGAGCTGGGGCTGTTTTGATTGCCGGCGCACGTTCCGGTCCTCGCGGCCGAGGCCGTCGAGGCACTGGCGATCCGAGCGGATGGGGCCTATGCCGACGCGACGTTCGGGGCGGGCGGTCACGCCGCGCTGATCCTCGAGCGGCTCGGGCCCACGGGCCGGCTGATCGCCTTCGACGCGGACCCGTCGGCGCGGGAGCGCGCGCTGAGCGACCCGCGCTTCACGCTGCTGCACGCGAACTTCCGCGAACTGGCGGCGCGGCTCGATGCGCTCGGGATCGGGCGCGTGGACGGCGTGCTGTTCGATCTGGGGGTCAGCTCGATGCAGTTCGATGAGGGCGAGCGCGGGTTCTCGTTCCGCGTCGCGGCCCCGCTCGACATGCGGATGGACCCGACGCGCGGCGAGAGCGCGGCCGACTGGCTCGCGACGCGCGACGAGCGCGAGATCGCGGACGTCATCTACGAGTACGGCGAGGAGCGGCATTCGCGCCGGATCGCGCGCTCGATCGTCGCGCTGCGCGACGCGGGCACGCCGGTGCGCGACACCGCCGACCTGGCCGGTATCGTCGCGCGCGCGGTGCGCGCGCCCGTGCACGCGCGCATCCATCCCGCGACGCGCACCTTTCAGGCGCTGCGCATCGCGGTCAACGACGAGCTCGGGGCGCTGCGCGAAGGGCTCGGCGCCGCGCTCGACCGCACCGCCCCCGGCGGCCGCGTCGCCGTCATCAGCTTTCATTCGCTCGAGGACCGTATCGTGAAGCACACCTTCCGCGAGGACCCGCGCGCGCG
>JAFAMK010000430.1 GCA_019233415.1 Vulcanimicrobiota bacterium | reverse complement strand
GAGCTTGTCGAAGGGCGCGCGCTGTCGTGGCACGGCTGGTGGCCGGCGGCGCTACTGCTGGCCCTTGCGTTTCTGGCGAAGCCCGTTGCCGTGACGGCGGCGATTCCCGTCGTAGCGATGACGGTCACGCGGCTTGGCTGGCGCCGCGCCGTGTTGCAGCCGCAGCTGTGGGCGCTGTTTGCGGTGGCGTTCGTGCCGTTGTGGGCGTATGACCGGTTCGTTTCCGCGCACGCCGAATGGCACTGGGCGAGCGGGATCACGACGCTGCACGTACTGCCGTCAGTGCGGGCTGCGCTGACGTCGCCGGCGGCATTTGCCGCAAAGGCCGTTGCATTCGCGCACGCGATGAAGATGCTGGCGACGACGATGCTCGGGCCGATCGCATTTGCGCTGGCGGTCGTCGGCTTCTGCGTTCCGCTGCGCTCGCGCAGCAATGCGCTGCTGTGGGGATGGCTCGGCGGCGGGCTGCTCTATGCGTACGTCGTCGTGACGGTCGAGCGGGTCGACTACTATCTCTATCTGCTGCTTCCGCTCGGGGCGCTCGTCATCGGGCGGTTGTGCGCGTTCGTCGTCGAGCGGTGGGGCGATGCGCGTGACCGGCGCATCACGCTAGCGGGGATCGCGGCGGTGGTGTGGGTCGTTGCGACCGTCGTCGGCTACCGTGAGATCGCGCCGTACTACCAGTGGAGCCGCGCGAACTACGGGCGCGCGAAGCAGCTCGACGCGGCGCTCGCGCCGGGGGCGCTCGTCGTGATGGGGCACTACGACCCGTCGATTCTGTACACGATCAACCGCAAGGGGTGGGAGGAGGACCCGCACCTGTGGACGCCGTTCGACGAGCAGAGCGCGATCCGCAAGGGTGCGCGCTACTTCATCGCGGTCGAGCACGCGCGGCTGAAGCAGACGAACCTCGAACTCTACTGCTGGCTCGCGCGCTTCCCGGTGCTCGACCCCGCGGCGGCGTGGCCGGTCTACGAGACCGATCCGGGCAAGGTGCTCCCGGGCGCGGAGAACCGCTGGCGCGCCTTCCGCACGCGCGAGATGGCCGGTGCCTACGCGAACTGGCGCCGCGACTGGAAGACCGCTCCCGACCCCTGCTGACGGGGACCGGTCGGTCCGGCGTGCAAGTCCGCCCAATGGCGATCGACCAGGCGGCGGGGACCACGACGGTCGGGGCGCTCGACCGTGACGTCGAGGTGCTGCGGGAGCACGCGCGCGACTGGGCGCGGCTCGGCTTCGCGGGCAAGATTCGCCACCTGCGGACGATGCGCGCGCGAACGGTCGAGGTCGGCGCGGCGTGGGCCGACGTGGCCGCGAAGGCCAAGGGAATTGCCGGGACGGCGCTCGCCGGCGAGGAGTGGCTCTCCGGCCCGTACGGGCTGCTGATCGCGCTTGACCGGCTCATCGCGACGGTCGGCGAGGTCGCGCAGTTCGGTGGGCCGCGGCTGCCGGGCGCCGTGCGAACGCGCGCCGACGGCCAGGTCGTCGCCGACGTGTTCCCCGCGCAGTCGTCGGACCGCATCCTGCTCAGCGGCGTGCGCGCCGAGACGTGGATGGCGCCGGAAATCGCACGCGGAACGCTCGCGGCGCACACCGCGTCCGCGCTGCACGCGCCCAAACCGGACGGCTACGTGACGCTCGTGCTCGGCGCCGGCAATATCGCGAGCATCGCGCCGCTCGACGTGCTGAGCGCGCTCTACGCGCACGGCAGCGTCGTGATGCTCAAGCCGAACCCGGTCAACGCGTACCTGACGCCGTTCTTCGCGCACGTCTTCGGCGCGCTGGTCGACGAGGGGTTCGTGCGGATCGCGTCCGGCGGCGCCGACGTCGGCGCGTACCTGTGCTCGCATCCGGGGATCGACGCGGTCCACCTGACCGGCGGCGAGCGCACGCACGACGCGATCGTGTTCGGAACCGGTCCGGACGCCGCGGCGCGCAAGGCCGCCGCGCAGCCGCTGCTGCGCAAGATGATCACCAGCGAGCTGGGCAACGTGACGCCGGTGATCGTCGTGCCGGGGCCGTGGAGCGCGCCCGACCTCGCCTTCCAAGCCGCGCACGTCGCGACGATGAAGCTGCACAACGCCGGCGCGAACTGCATCGCCGCGCAGGTCGTCGTCACGCCGCAAGCGTGGCCGCTGGCCGAGCGCTTCGTCGACGCGATTCGCGGCGCGCTCGCCGCCGCGCCGCCGCGCCCGTCGTACTACCCGGGCGCCGACGACCGCCGGCGCGCGGTCGCCGACGCGCACCCGACCGCCGAGACGTTCGCCGGCCCGCCCGGCGGCGATCCGCGCACGTTCGTTCCGAACCTCGATCCGGCGCGGCACGACGAATCGCTCTTCACCACCGAAGCGTTCGCGCCGGTCCTCGCGCAGACCGCGCTGCCCGGCGAGGACGCGGCGTCGTTCCTGCGCGACGCGGTCGCGTTCTGCAACGACGTGCTGCACGGGACGCTCGGCGCGAGCATCCTGATCCACCCGCGCACGATCGCGGAACTCGGCCCCGTCTTCGACGACGCGGTCGCGGCGCTGCGCTACGGCTCGGTGACGATCAACACGTGGCCCGGCGTCGGCTTCCTGCTGCCGACCGCGAGCTGGGGCGCGTTCCCCGGCAACACGCTGGCGAACGTCGGTAGCGGGATCGGCTGCGTCCACAACGCGCTGCTGTTCGACGCGCCGGAGAAGACGGTCGTGCGCGCGCCGTTCGCGCCGTTCCCGCGCTCGCTCGGCGACGGCGAGCGCGCGCTGCTTCCGACGCCGCCGTGGTTCGTCACGCACCGGCACGCCGACGTGGTCGGCCGGCGCATCTTCGCGTTCGCGGCGAACCCCTCGCCGGTGCGCCTCGCGGCGACCGCGCTCGACGCGATGCGGGCGTAGCCTACGGAAGCGGCAGCAACGACGCCGGCGGGGCCAGGTTTTCCGCAGCGTGCTCGGGGACGCCGGACTCGACGAGCTGGCGGTACAGTTGCAGGCGGTTCGTCAGCCGTGTGACGTCCTCGTTCAGTGCGTAGCTCTGGCGGATCGCCGCGGACAGGTCGGCGGTGTCGTAGGTGTAGTCGAAGCGCTTGATCGCGAGCAGAATCTCGTTGTTCTGTGTCTTGAGCTGGCCGAATGCGCGCAGCAGGCTCGCGGCGGTCTGTTTGTACTGCGGGAAGTTCGATACGACGATGTCGCGCTTGATCTCGGCCTGCTCGATCTCGCTGCGCAGGCTCAGGACGCGGTCGTCCTTCGGCGAGTAGCGCGAGGCGACGGCGAGCGCGTCGATCGCCTTCTCGAACTCCGAGGCCGCGAAGAACGTCTGCGCGAGCCGCAGCTGCACGAGGATGAGCCCGTCGCGCGCGTGCGCGTTCTTCGGTTCGACCCGCAGCGCGAGCTGGTAGGCGACCGAGGCGTCGGGGAAGTTCTTGTGGTCGAGCGCGAGGTCACCTTGGCGGTTGCGTTCCGCGACGATCCAGTGCGCGACGCTCGTGGCGCAGCCGCTCGTTCCGAGCGGGAGGGCCGCGCAGAGGGCCAGGAGGGCGACGATTCGGATCGTTCTCATCTCAGTGCTTCTGGACGAAGAGGTGCGACGCCGCCGCGATGTACTCGGCGGCCGGGTAGAGGGCGAGCTGGGCCAGGATCGTCCCGACGAACGCAGTCGCGACCAGCGCGACGATCATCGCGTGCACGTGCTCGACCGGCCGTTCGCCGCGAACGGTCTGGTCGACGATGTACGCCGACGTGGGGTCGACGAAGAGCGAGAACGCGACCGTCCCGATGCCGTTGACCAGGCCCGAGAGCCCGATCGCGGTTCCGCGCGCGTCGAGGTTCAGCACGCTCGCGTAGTACGCCGCGACGACGCCGATCGCGTAGACGAGCATGATGACGGTGTTCCCGATCACCAGCTTGCGCGGGATCGCACGAAACGGGAGCGCGCGGGCCTCGGCGAGCGAAGGAATGCGCACCTCGCGAATCAAGTCGAGCTGGACGCGCGGGTCGAGCAGCCGCACCATCGCGCCCGGGATCGAACCGATCCGCTCGAACGCGCGCACGCCGCGCACGAAGAGCCGAATGAACACCGGCATCAGGAAGCCGCCGGCGACGATCCCGAGCGATCCCGTCGCCACGATGATCCGCATCTGCAGGTCGAAGACGTGCAGCATCGCCGGGTCGACGACCGCGCTGTGCGCCGCGCGCGCCGCGTTCGCCGGCGCGTCGGCGAGCCCGCCGAGCGCCGGGGTGACGACGAGGTTCGCGAGCCGGCTCGCGGTGACGACCAGCGAGAACAGCGAGATCGCGGTCGCGATCCGTCCCGTCGTGACGCCGGCGACGCGGGCCGCGTACGCGCCGATCTGGACCGCCTGGGTGACGAAGTTGAGGCTCGCCGCGATCAGCAGGTTCGCGACCAGGACCCCGGTCACGCCGCGGCGGCCCCGCGCAGCCGCACGCCGCGCACCTCCGGCGGGCCGAGGACGCACAGCCCGCGCCCCGCACCGAGCAGCTCCCGCGCGAGCGCGTCGACCGCGGCGACGTCGACCGAGTCGAACCCGGCTTCGACTTCTTCGGTGGAGATTTGCCGCCCGTGCAGGATGTGGTTGCGCGCGAGCCGCGACATGCGGTTGTACGTGCTCTCGAGCGCGAGCGTCAGGTTTCCCTTGAGGTGCTCGCGGGTGCGCGCGACCTCGTCCTCGCGCGCGCCGTCGTGCAGCAGCCGCTCGATCTCGCCGGCGACGACGTCGACGCACTCCTGCACGCGCTCCGGCGAGCAGCCCGCGCTCACGCCGAACAGCCCGGCGTCGCGGTAGCCCTGCTGGAACGTCGCGATCTCGTAGGCGAGCCCGCGCTCCTCGCGCACGCTCTGGAACAGCCGGCTCGACATGCCGCCGCCGAGCAGCGTGTCGAGCACCGAGAGCGCGTAGCGGCGCTCGTCGCGCAGCGAGAGCCCCGGCGTCCCGAGCAGCACGTAAGCCTGTTCCGTGTCGTCGAGCGTCACGTCGAGCGCGGGCGTGAAGCGCGGCGTTTCCGGAACCGGCGGCACGGCGCTACCGGCGAATGACGCGAACGCCTCGCCGGCGAGCTGCGCGACCGCGTCGTGGTCGACGTTGCCGGCCGCCGCGACGAACACGGTCGAGGGCGCGTAGCGCGTCGCGCGCCAGGCGAGCAGCTCCTCGCGGCCGATCTCGCCGACGGTGTGCGCGAAGCCGATCGTCGGATCGCCGAGGTTCGCGCCGCGCCACAGGGTGCGCGCGAAGCGGTCGTGGACGACCTCGCTCGGCGAGTCGTCGTACATCTTGATCTCTTCGAGGACGACCTGCCGCTCGCGCGCGAGGTCGTCGGGCGCGAAGCGCGCGAACTGCAGCATGTCGGCGAGGACGTCGACCGCGCGCGGCAGATGGCGGTCGACGACGTGCGCGTAGAAGCACGTCGTCTCCTTGTCGGTCATCGCGTTCAGCTCGCCGCCGACCTCGTCCATCTCCTCGGCGATCGCACGCGCGGTGCGACGCACGGTCCCCTTGAAGACCATGTGCTCGAGCAGATGCGAGATCCCGCGCTGCTCGGCGGGCTCGCACGCCGAGCCGACGTCGCACCAGACGCCGATCGTCGCCGAGCGCACGTGGCTCATCGTCTCGGTGAGCACGAGCAGTCCGTTGGGCAGGGTCGAGCTTCGAATCATCCGCGGGTCCCCTTCGACAGCGCCGCCCGGAACGCCGGGTCCCAGAAGACGCCCCGGCCGTCGGCGAGCCGCGCCCGCACGGCGCCGCGCGCCGCGCGGGGGGCGGTGATCGAGAAGACGTTCGCCGACGAGGGCTTCGCGTAGTCGCCGCTGACGACGCTGCCCTTGCCCGCGTCCAGCGGCACCGTCGCCCAGCAGTCGACCTCCTCGACGCCCGGCGCGGCCCGGAACGCGCCGTCGATCAGGTCGGCGATCTCGGCGTTCCACCCGGCGAGGTCGAGCGAACGGTGGAACTTGACGCCCGAGACGACGAGCCCGCAGTCGGCGTGCGGACCGACGCGCTCGCAGCGCACGCGCAGCAGCTGCGCTGCGCGCGGCCGCGCGAGCAGCGCCGTCGCGATCGTGCGCGCGGTGGTGAGGTCACTGCCGGCGCTGCGCTCGTCGGCGCGCGCATTGCCCGCGTGCGCCGCCGGCGGCGCAACGGCAAGCACGAGCAGCGCCGCGAGCACCGCGGCGCGCACGCGGCTAATACGACTGCGCGAAATAGGCCTGGTACCGCGCCGGTTCGCCGCACGGAACGCAGCGCTCCGCGCGCGCCGGCTGGCGCAGGTTGCGCGTCGTCGCGCCGGTCGCGTCCTTCACCGCGACCTCGCAGGCGGGATCGCCGCACCACGGGACGTCGATCATGCCGGCGCGTTCTTTCAGCAGCCGAATGAACTCGTCGCGGTCGAGCGTCGCGATCGTGTGGTCCTGCAAGAACGTCTTCGCCTGCGCGAACAAGTTGTGCTGAATCTGCTCGAGCATCGTCGGGATGAACGCGACGATTTCGTTCAGCGGAACCTGCTGTTTCTGGCCGTCTTCCTTCACCGCTTTGTCGCGCCGCACGAGCGTCACGACGCCGGCTTCCAGGTCGCGGTTACCCAGTTCGAGGCGGATCGGGACGCCGCGCATGTCCCACTCGTTGAACTTGTAGCCCGGCGACTGGCCCGGGCGGTCGTCGAGCCGCACGCGCAGCCCCGCCGCCTTGCACTGCTCGTGCAGGCTTTTCGCCGCGGCGTCGAGCGCGGTCGTGTCGCCGCGCGGGATCGGCACGATGACGACTTCGACCGGCGCCATGCGCGGCGGAATGCGCAGCCCGCGGTCGTCGCCGTGCGTCATGATGAGCGCGCCGAGCATCCGCCACGACATTCCCCACGAGGTCGTCCAGGCGTGCTGCTGCGTCTGGTCCTCCGCGGCGAACGTGATGTCGTACGCGCGCGCGAAGTTCTGCCCCAGCTCGTGCGAGGTTGCCGACTGCAGCGCGCGCCCGTCGGGCATCAGCGCCTCGATCGAGTACGTGTGGTTCGCGCCGGCGAAGCGTTCCGACGACGACTTCTCCCCCTTGTAAACGGGGACCGCGCAGACGTCTTCCGCGACCTCGCGGTAGACTTCGAGCATCCGCGCGACCTCTTCCGCCGCTTCCTGCTCCGTGGCGTGCGCGGTGTGGCCTTCCTGCCACAGGAACTCCGCGGTGCGCAGGAACGGGCGCGTGCGCTTCTCCCAGCGCATCACGTTGGCCCACTGGTTGATGAGCACCGGCAGGTCGCGGTACGACTGAATCCACTCGGCGTACATGACGCCGATGATGACCTCGGAGGTCGGCCGGATCGCGAGCCGCTCGGTCAGCTTCTCACTGCCGCCCTCGGTGACCCAGGCGACTTCGGGCGCGAACCCCTCGACGTGCTCGGCTTCCCGCGTCAAGAGCGACTCGGGGATCAGCAGCGGGAAGTAGGCGTTCTCGTGGCCGGTCTCCTTGAAGCGCCGGTCGAGCTCGGCCTGGAGCCGCTCCCACAGCCCGTAGCCGTACGGGCGCAGGACGAGGCACCCGCGCACGGGGGCTTGCGAGACCAGCTCCGCCTGATAGCAGGCAGCTTGGTACCACTCCGAGAGGTCCGCGCTCTTCGGCGGGATGCGTTCCAGCGTTCGTTCCATGACGGCCAACCGACCCGGGTTCGCGCAGGTCGGCGACCGTCCTGTCACGTGACGGCGGCTCGGCCCTCGTCGAGCAGCCGCTCGGCGTACGCGTACAGCGCGCGGTCGTCGGCGACCGAGGCGAGGAACCGCCGCCCGACCGCGTCGTCCTCGCTGACCCAGCTCGCGTCGTCGCGCGGGATCTGCGTGACGTTCTCGTGACCGACCTCGCGCGCCGGGCGCAGGGCGAAACCCCACGCTTCCGCGCGCCGGCGGACGAGATCGAGCGAGTCGTGCAGCCGTTCCAGCGTCCCGACCGCGGCGAAGCCGCGCAGAACGTCCATCGCGAGGCCGAGCCGCTCACGGCGGTAGGCCGCCGCGTCGGCCGGGTCGGCGGCGCGCTCACGCCAGGCATGGTCGGCGAGAAACGCGGTCTGCGGGTCGTCGTGCGCGCCGTCGGGTGCGCTGTCGAGGAGCCATGCGGTGAGCGCGCGGCTGGACAGCGACGCCGCGTCCGGCGGCAGCGCGAGCGGCGGCATCACGCCGTCGGCGATCATCTGTTTGAGGTAGTGTACGAACGACAGATGCTGTTCGACCGGGTCGCGCAGCAGCGTCACGTAGCGCATCGTGCGCCCGCAGCTCACCGCCGGGAAGCGGCGAATGTTGTGCGTGCTGAGCGCACGCAGCCGCGGGTCGCCGAGCCCGGCCGCGGCGAGCGTCGTCTCGTCGAAGTCGTAGTCCGGGTACCACGCGCCGAAGCCGTACGGGCAGCCGCGGTACAACCAGACGCGCACCGAGGTCCCGCCGCTCTTCGGAATGTGGACGTGGACGAGCACGTCGGTCCCGGCGACCATGGTGCTTCGGTCATCGACACGCTCGGCCACCGAACGCAGCCGGCGCGCGGTTTTTCACAAACTCTTTATCACAGCCGCGGCACAGAAATGGTCGCGCGCGGGCTCGGCGAAGGCGTTCGCGCGATGGCAAAGCTGACCCGCATCTACACCCGCACCGGCGATACGGGGATGACCGGACTCGTCGGCGGACAGCGCGTCAAGAAGACCGCGCCGCGGATCGAGGCGTACGGCACGGTCGACGAACTCTCGTCGGTGATCGGGCTTGCGCGCACCGCGCTGACGGACGTGCTGCGCACCCGCCCGGTCCAGGACATCAAGCGCGCGCACGAGGTCGCACGCGCGCTCGACGCGTGGCTGGCGTGGACGCAGGACGCGCTCTTCAACCTCGGCAGCGACCTCGCGACGCTCCCCGGCGACCGCTGGGAGGGCATGCCGCTGATCGGGCCGGACGACGCGACCGCGCTCGAACGCGCGATCGACCGCGCGCAGCAGGACCTCGAACCGCTGGCGAGCTTCATCCTCCCCGGCGGCTCGTACCCCGGCGCCTTCCTGCACCAGGCGCGCACCGTCTGCCGCCGCGCCGAACGCCTGCTGATCGCGCTGAGCGAGACCGAGCCGATCACGCCCGAGGTGATCCGCTACGTGAACCGCCTCTCCGACGCACTGTTCGTCTGGTCGCGCTGGATCAACCACGCCCTCGACCAGCCCGAACACAAGTGGAACCCCAAAACGTCGCCGCCCGACCCCGCCCCTTCGACAAGCTCAGGATGACGGGGTAATAACCTCAGGCGTGACAGGGCACACCCCGTCATCCTGAGCTTGTCGAAGGGGCGAGGACGCGCGATGCGCGCAGCAGGGCGAGGGCGGTGATCGCGTCGTCGATGCCGCCGTTCGCGCAGGCGTCGAGGGCGTCGGTGAAGCGCATGCGCACGACGTCGATGCGTTCGACGTCTTCCGGTGCCAGCGGTGCGGGTGTGAGACCGATGCCGAGGTAAAGCGCGACCGGCGCTTCGACGATCGACGGGATTTCGTAGGCGTCGCCGAGCGCGTGCCAATGTGCGGCGACGACGCCGGCTTCTTCGCGCGACTCGCGGATCGCGCAGGCGAGACCGTCTTCGCCGTCGTGACGGCCGCCCTTGACGACTTCGAGGACGACGCGGTCGACCGCGAAGCGCGGCTGGCGCACGAGCAGCACGTCGTCGCCGTCGACGAGGACGGCCGCGCTTGCCGGCGGCGTGACGACGACGCCGTGCACGCCGGGCGCGCCGGTCGGGTGCACGATCTCGTGCGCCTCGAAGCGCAGCCACGGGTTCTCGTAGACGACGCGCTTGCCGCGCCGCTGATAACCGGCCCCTTCGCCCATCGCCGCGGCGTTAGGCGTACTCGCGCAGGCCTTCGGGCTCGACGACGGCCTGGATCTCGTCCGGCTTCGAATGCCAGTAGCCGTAGCTGAAGAAAAACACGAGCCCGACGACGAGCGCGATGCAGAACCACACCCACGTCGTGCGCGAGAGCCCGAAGACGGCCAGGAACAGCGAGAACACGATCCCGAGGATCGGGAAGAGCGGGACGAACGGGACGCGGAAGCTGCGCGGAATATCGGGCTTGCGCGCGCGCAGGTAGAGCACGCCCGCGCAGACGACGGTGAACGCGATCAGCGTCCCGATGTTGACGAGGTTCAGCAACTGGTTGAGCGGGACGATCAGCGTCAGCGCCGCGACCGCAACGCCCGTGATCATCGTCGTGCGGACCGGCGTCTTGAAGCGCGGGTGGATCGCGGCGACGGCGGGCGGGAGCATCTTGTCGCGCGCCATCACGTAGAAGATGCGCGTCTGGCCGAGCAGCGAGGAGAGCGCGACGCTCGTCGTTCCGGCCAGCACGCCGATCGTGATGACCCAGTTCAGCACCGGCAGGTGCAACGGCGCGAGCGCGGTGACGAGCGGGTTCTTGTCGGGGACCTGCGCCCACGGGAGCGCGCCGACCAGCACGATCGCCGTCGCGCAGTAGATGACCGTGCCGATCGCGAGCGCGCCGATCACGCCGAGCGGGACGTCGCGCTGCGGAACCTTGCACTCCTCGGCGGTCGTCGTCGCCGTGTCGAACCCGATGTAGCTGAAAAAGACGAACGCGGCGATCGGGATGATCCCGTACGGCTGCGCCGACTCGACCGCGCCGCCGAACGGCACCAGCGCGCCGATCCCTTTCGGGTTGAAGTCCGCTAAGTTCGCGGCGTGGAACAGGAACATCCCCGCGATGATGAAGACGATCAGCGCCGAGATCTTCAGCACGACGAAGATGTTGTTCGTCGTCGCCGACTCGCGAATCCCGATCGAGAGCAGCACCGAGAGCCCGATCACGAACAGCGCGCCGACGACGTCGCACTGCGAGTGCGCGAGGTCGTACGTGCCGAGCTGCCACCACTCGCCGTGGATCACCAGATTCGAGGTCTGCGCCCAGGCCGGAAGCGCGATCCCGACGGTCTTGAGGACGTCCTGGATGGCGGCCGAGAACTGCTGCGCGACCGGTGCGGCGCTGATCCCGTACTCGAAGATCAGCGCGAAGCCGATGATCCAGGCGAACAGCTTCCCGAGCGTCGCATAGGCGTAGGTGTACGCGCTCCCGGCGACCGGAACCATCGCGCCGAGCTCGGCGTAGCAGAGCGCGGCGAAGAACGAGGTCAGGCCGGCTAGCAAGTAGGACACGATAACAGCGGGACCGGCGCCTTTGACGCCGGTCCCGATGGTGGTGAAGATGCCGCCGCCGATCATCGTGCCGAGCCCGATCGCGACGAGGTCTTTGGCGGTGAGCGCTCGGCGGAGGGCCTTGCTCTTGCTCAGCTCGCGCAATTTCTCGACCGAGCTGGTCGCGAACAGGGTCGACACGAAGGACATTCGGCGGGGCTTCGCAGCGGCGAGCGGTCCTCCCCCCGCCGCTGCGCGCGGCTATGCCGGGGCGATGCCCCACCTAGGCCGCGAGGAGCTGCTCGGCCTTTGCGGTGTAGGCGCCGCACGCCGCGAGTGCGTTGCAGCGCACGCGGTGCAGCGCGGGGCCGCACGTGAACGTGAGCGGCCACGGGCGCCGGCGCGGCGTCGTCGTGTTGAGCGCGCACAGGTGCTCGGTCGCGCGCGGTGAGTCGGCGAGGAACGCGATCCCGGCGACCGCAACCGGGACGGTTGCGCCGAGGACGCGCAGCGTCGCCGCGACGACGCGCGCGGGGTCTTCTTCTTCGAGCGTCGAGCCGCGCGGCGCGATCATCTCCGTCGCGAGGACGAGTGCGTCGAAGGCGACGCCGGCATCGCCCAGTTCGCCGACGATGCGGCGCAGTGCGCGCTCGACGGCGTCGGGTGCGGCCGGAAGAACCGGCTCGACGAGCGGGACGATCCCGAACGCCTGACACGCCACGGCGAAGCGCGCGAGCGCCCGCGCCTGCGTCGCGACCGGACCGTCGAAGCGAATGCGCCGGCGCGCGAATCCCGCGCCGAGCACGGCGTACTCCGCCAGCCGCTCGCGCAGCACCGTCTGCTCGTCGCCGATCTCGATCCCCGGAACGATCCCGCGCCCCCGCAGCACCGCGGCGAAGCCCTGACGGAGCCCCTCGTCGTCGAGGACCGCACCGCCGACGTGGCGTTCCAGTTCCGGCGCGCCGGCGACGAGGCCGCGCAACGCGCCGCACCGCTCCGTCAGAATGCCGCGGCCGCCCGCGACCAGCGTCCGCGCAACGGCCGTCAGCTCGTCGTTCATCACGTTCGTCATGGTTCGCCGACGGTACCGCACCGGACGAGCGCGGTCTCGTCGCGCAGCGCGAGAGGTCGAAAACCGTGCCCGAAATGCTCCTCGCGCTACGCGGGCGCGCTCGCCCGCCCTACGGCCGAGACGGCGCTACGCGGGGACGAGCCCGCGCATGATCTTCCCTTCGGTGTTCAAGTAGTAGTGCGCCGGGTCGAAACGCGGCGTCTCGGCGAACATCAGGTACAGATACTTGAAGTTCTCCGAAAACGAGTACGCCGGAAACAAGTCGCCGAGTTTCATGGGGCGCGGGCGCACGTCGTCGACGATCGTGTAGCCGTTCGCGACGCGGCAGTGCTCGCGCATCGCGAGGAAGTGCGCGTAGGCGGTCGCGCGGTACTTCGGGTTGCGCGTCAGGAACCACAGGTCGAACGCGGCGTTCGCGTACTCCGGGCGCAGCTCGTTGCTCGGCGCGCTCGGTTCGAGCGTGCGGTAGTCGAAGACTTCGGGGATGATCGCATAGCGGTCCGACACCGCCGTCCACGAGTCGTAGTACGCCTCGCCGACCGCGCGGTCACCGCCCTTCGCGACCAGCTCCGCATAGAACGCCGCGAGCTCCACCTGGCGCGTCCCGGCCGGCGCACCGGTCATGTAGTCGACCTGGCGAAACCACAAACGGCCGTCGACGTGGTCGACCTGATACTTCAGGATCGCATCGGTTACTTCGCGGTACCAGTCGCGGCACTGCGCGTCGCCGAGCATCTGCCACCCGCCCCACAGGTACTCGTAGAACGAGTCGACCGGCGGGTTTGGCGCGACGTCGACCGACTTGGTAAACTCGCCGCGCTCGACGTCGAAGTACGTCGCGAGCAGTCCGATCGGCGAGCGCTTCACCATCACCGCGGCGTACGCGCGTTTCGACGCGGCGAGATACTTCGGATCGCCGGTCAACCGCGAAAGGTCGCCGAACTCGAGAATGTTGCCGCCGATCTCGGCCAGGTTCATCGCGGGCTCGCGAACCACGCCGGTGCGCAGGTTGGCGTAGCGGTACGGC
>JAFAMK010000055.1 GCA_019233415.1 Vulcanimicrobiota bacterium | reverse complement strand
GAGAGCGCCGCGAAATGCGCGCCGGTCTGGTGGGCGATGATCTGCGCGAGCGTCGTCTTGCCCGTGCCGGGCGGTCCCCAGAGGATCATCGACGGGACGCGATCTTCTTCGATCGCGCGGCGCAGCGCGCGCCCTTCGCCGACGATCTGATCCTGGCCCACGAACTCCGCGAGCGTCTGCGGGCGCATCCGCGCGGCGAGCGGCGCGCGCGTATCGTCCGTCCCCTTCGGACCGTTCGCGCCGCCGCCGAACAGGTCCATCATCGCGTTACCTGCGCTTCCGCTTCGGCGCCGGGCTGCCCGACGGTTCCGGCGATGCACCCGGCGCGCGGGTCGGCACCGGCTGTACGATCGACATCGGCGAACCGACGACTTCGAACGCTTTGCTCACCGTATCGTAGCGGACGCTGTCGGCACGCATGTGCGCGTCGCCGTTCGCCGCGTAGACGTGTCCGCTCAAGAGAATCTTGTGCAGCTGCCGATCGAGCGTCGCATGGTCGGAGGTCATGCTGCGGTCGCCTTGCGTGTATTTCACGTTGCCGATCGCGGTGTAGACGCGCGCCTTCGCATCGACATCGAGCCGGTCGCAGGTAAGCGTCGACGGACCGCCCTTCGCGTACTCGGGATCCTCTTGCGCTTCTTCGGCGCTGCCGTTGTCATGGATGACGACGTTGCCGATCAGTGAGACGGTGCCGCGCTGCGAGTTGCCTTCGGCGCGGTCCGAGGTCCCGTCACTGCCGGGCCGCGCAAACGTCACCTTTTCAGGCATGGTGAAATCGCCGTTGCCCTTCTGGTTGATCGCGGTCGTTTCGACGCGCCAATACGGCGTTTGCATGATCGACGACGGCGTGCTCGACGGCACCGGTGCGGGCGACGCAGCGGCGAGCGCAGCAACGACGGCGGCGAGCGCGATCATCTTTTCGGCTGCGTGATGACCGCCGGCGCCCCGTGGATGTCGACGTCCTTGGTGTTCAGGTTGTAATCGAGTGCGTTTGCGGAGAGCGTGCTGCCGTTGTCGTTGAGGTGCACGTTGCCGTCCATGTGCAAGATCCCGCGGTTGCGGTCGAGTAGCGCGTGATCGGCGGTGCCGTTGCGCGAACCTTGCTCGAAGCGGACGTGGCCGGATGCATCGTACGTCTTCGCGCGCGCGTCGACCGCGAGTTGATCGCACCAGATCGTCGCCGGACCGCTGCCGCGGTACGCTTTCTCGGTCGCCGCCTCGGGCGCG
This sequence comes from Vulcanimicrobiota bacterium, assembly GCA_019233415.1. Lineage (GTDB taxonomy): Bacteria > Vulcanimicrobiota > Vulcanimicrobiia > Vulcanimicrobiales > Vulcanimicrobiaceae > Vulcanimicrobium. Next base: position 9,197 of record JAFAMK010000055.1, on the reverse strand, counting down.
TTGCCCGAATCGTGAATCTCGACGTGCCCCGCAAGCGTGACGGTGCCGTTCTTGCTGTTGCCGGTCGCGCGATCGGCGACGCCGTTCGTCCCTTGCCGGTAGAACGTCACCTTGCTCGGCATCGTGAACGCGCCGGTATCGAGGTTGTAGTGCGAGTCGCTCGTGACGATCTTGTAGTCGCTCGTCGTCAGGTCGGGCGTGGGCGCGCCGGCCGCAAACGCGGCGGACGCGCAAAGCAGCAACGCGGCAACGACGGGGACGGTGCGGCGGACGATCACGTGTGCTTCAACGAAGACGTTGGCGCGGGTGATGCGCTCAGCCGACCTGCCCGTTGGAGTAGCCGACGCGCTGGCCGGTGCCGACCGCGACGCACGACATCGGATCCTCGGCGACGATCACCGGGATGCCGGTCACTTCGCCGAGCAGCGTATCGAGGCCGCGCAAGAGCGCGCCGCCGCCGGTGAGGATCACGCCGCGATCGATGATGTCGGCCGCGAGTTCGGGCGGCGTTTTCTCGAGCACCGATTTCACCGCTTCGACGATCGCCTGCACGGGCTCGGAGAGCGCTTCGCGCACTTCTTCGGAGGTGATCTTCACCGTCTTCGGCAGGCCGTTGATGAGATCGCGCCCGCGAATCTCCATCGCGAGTTCCTGTTCGAGCCGGTAGGCCGATCCGATCTTGATCTTGATCTCTTCCGCCGTGCGCTCGCCGATCATCAGGTTGTAGACGCGACGGATGTGGCGGATGATCGCTTCGTCGAGCTTGTTGCCGGCGACGCGAATCGATTGCGAGACGACGATCCCGCCGAGCGAGATCACCGCGACGTCGGTCGTGCCGCCGCCGATGTCGACGACCATGTTGCCCGACGGCCCGTCGATCGGCAGCCCGGCGCCGATCGCGGCGGCCATCGGCTCCTCGATGATGTCGACCGACTTCGCGCCGGCGAGCTTGGCGGCGTCGCGCACCGCGCGCTCCTCGACCGAGGTGATCTCGGCCGGGACGCAGATGACGACCGAGGGCTTGGGCCGGAAGAGCGTGCTCAGGAACGAACGCTGGCGCGTCACCTTCTTGATGAAGTAGCCGAGCATCGCCTCGGTCACCTCGAAGTCGGCGATGACGCCGTCGCGCAGCGGGCGGATCGCCTGGATGTTGCTCGGCGTCTTGCCGAGCATCTGCCGTGCCTCTTCGCCGACGGCGAGGGTCTTGTTCGTGCGCACGTCCTTCGCCACGACGGACGGCTCCCGCAAGACGATCCCCTTGCCCTTGACGTAGACGAGGACGTTGGCGGTACCCAGGTCGATCCCGATGTCGATGATACTGACTCCAAGAGCGGGCGCCGCGCATGCCGACGGCGCCATTCGGTAAAACGGCTCTTGGGGGTTCGGCCCCTGCGCCCGCCTCCCTACACGTAGTCCTTCAGGGTCAGCGTCACCGCGCGCACGGCGCCGTCCTTGCCCGCGACGCCAAGCGGGAGCGCCGTCCCCGGGGCGCCGCGGAAGAGGTCGCGGATTGCCGCGAGCCCGAGCGTCCCGGCGTCCTTGCCGCCGACCGTCGTCAGCACGTCGCCGCGCGCGAGCCCGGCATCGGCGGCCGGCGTCCCCGGCCGCACGTCGGCGACGATGATCTTGCCGCCCTGCGTGACGAGGAAGGTGCCGGAGCGGTCGTACGTCTCGTGCTCCGCGAAGTTCGCATTCGGCACGAACGTCGCGCGCTGGTTCGTGTAGTCGAACGTCACCGCGAAGCGCTTGAGCACCGGCGCGCCGACGTTGCCCGCGTAGAACGGGTCGGCGAACGCGCCGCGCGTCTGCGTGCTGTAGTCGGCGATCACGTCGGGGACCGTGAAGCCGGCGAGCTGCAGCGACGTGCGCCCGAGCTTTCCGAGGGATGCACCGCCGACGCCGAAACCGTTCGCGCCGACCGCGGTCGCGTTCGCCGGCAACAGCGTTGGATGTGCGGCGAGGAACGGCGAGGTGATGCTGAGCGCGCTGCGGCTTCCGGTGTCGATGATGCACGGACCGGCGACCCCGCCGATCGCGCAGTCGATCATCATGTGCTGGCCGTTGAACACGAACGGGATCGTCGTCCCGCCGGCGTCCGGCGCCGGCGACGTGCGCAGCACGACTTGGTTCTTACCGTAGTCGAACGTCGTCACGAAACGCGCGAGCACCTCGAACCCGATCAGCCCGTCGACCGGCTTGCCGCTCGACATCCCGAAGCCCGCGTGAACCGGGAGGACGCCGAAGATTTGCTTGCGCAGCGTCGCATCACCGACGCCGAGCATGTCGACGGTCGCGAATTGGAACGCCTCGGTCGCCGCACCGACGCCGCCCCCCGCCGCGTTGCCCGCCGAGCCGAGGCCGACCGCCTTCGCGACGTCGGCGTCGATGACGTTCTGGCCGCCCGTGTCGAAGATGAACTGGAACGGCCCTTTTCCGTTGATCGTCACGGGCAGGACGACGTGGCCGTCGACCAGCTCGAACGGGATCGTCGTCGTCCCCGACGGCAGCGCGAAGTCGCTGACCTGCGCGTTCGGCCGGCGCAGCGCCACCGCCGCTCCCGGATCGTCGACGACCGCGGTCTTCGCGTGGAACGCCGCGGCGTTTCCGTCGGCGTCACTCGTCTGCAGAAACGGCACGCGCAGTCCGTGTACGCTGCGGTAGTCACCGAACGTCGTCGTGATGGTGCTGACGCCGATCACCTGCACGGTTCGCGCCGGCAGGTGCGTCGTCGCGTCGATCCAGACGTCGAACGGCAGGCTGCCGCTGGGCGCCACCTGCAAGACGTCGTAGCGGTGCCCGTTGACCACGCGCTGTCCGCGCGACGCGACCGCCGCACCGCCGTGGTCCGGCCGCCACAGCAGATACCGGTTCAGGTAGACCTGGTCGAGCGCCGCGTAGCGCGCCTGCGCGCTGCCGTCGTTCCAGACGTAACCGCTCGCGTCGCGGTTCCACGCGTGCGTCCCGTCGAAACCCTGAGCGGCACTTGCCGGTCCCGCGTCGGCGTACTGCGCGAACGCTCCATCGTGCATGTCCTGCCATCCGTCCGCGGTTCCGTCGACTCCGATCACCGTGATCGTGCCCCGCAGGTGCAGCGTCCGTATCGACGCGAGCGCCGAGACCCCGAGCGCCGCGCCCGACATGCGCAGCACGGCAACGATGTCATCGGGCGCCGCGCTCGACGCGGCGGGAAGGGCGGCGGCGGTGAGCCCCAACCCGAGGGCAAGCGCGAAGGCGCGCAGCGCAGATGCACGATTCATGCGTCAGATACGGGCGACGGAGAACCGTGTTTCACACGGGCTCAGACGCTGGGGTAGACGCTCGTCTCGAAAGTTCCGGTCGGCTCGTGGAAGGGGACGATCCCGCTGGCGCGCTGGACCTGCGCGCCGAGCGCGGAGAGCGTCTCTTCGAGCCGCTCGTAGCCGCGGTCGATGTATTCGAGGCCGATGATCTCGGTCTCCCCGGCCGCGGCGAGCCCGGCCAGGACGAGCGCGGCGCCGGCGCGGATGTCGGGCGCTTCGACCGGTGCGCCCGAGAGGCTCGCGACGCCCTTGACCAGCGCGGTGTTGTTGTCCATCGCGACGCGCACGTCGGCGCCCATGCGGACCAGCTCGTTGACGTACGAGAAGCGCGCGTTGAAGATCGACTCCTCGACGACGCTCACCCCGGGCGCCGTGCACAGGAACGAGAGGATCTGCGGCTGCAGGTCGGTCGGGAAGCCCGGGTGCGGCGCGGTGACGACGTCGGTCCCGCCCTTCACCGTGCCGGCCTGGACGCGAATCCAGTCCGCGCCGCTCGTCACGGCGACGCCGCACTCGCCGAGCGCGAACTGCAGCGACGCCAAGTCGTCCGGACGGGTGCGCTTCACGGTGACGTCGCCGCGGGTGACAGCGCCGGCCAGCAGCAGCGTTCCGGTTCCGATGCGGTCGGGGATGATCTCGTACTCGACGCCGCGCAGCTCGCGCACGCCGATGATGCGGATCGTGTCGCCGCCCTGGCCGCTGATCTTCGCGCCCATCGCGACCAGGAAGTTCGCCAGGTCGACGACCTCGGGTTCCATCGCGGCGTTGTGAATCGTCGTCGTGCCGGCGGCGGTGACCGCGGCGAGCATCGCGTTCTTCGTCGCGCCGACCGACGGCATCCGGAACTCCATCTCGCCGCCGCGCAGCCGTCCGTCGCGCGCGCTCGCGATCAGGTACCCGTGGGCGACCGCGACCTCGGCGTCGAGCGCGCGGAACGCGGCCTCGTGCATGTCGGTCGCGCGCGTGCCAAGGACGCAGCCACCCGGCAGCGGGACCTCGGCGCGGCCGAACCGGCCCAGCAGCGGTCCGCACAGGTCGAACGAGGCCGCGAGCTTGCGGACGAGCGTGTAGGGGGCGCGGTACAGGTTGACGTTCGACGCGTCGATCGTGAGCGTGTTGCGGTCCTGCAGCGAGACGCGTGCGCCGAGCGCTTCGAGCAGCGACCACATCACCGAGACGTCGGTGATGCGTGGGACGCGGTGCAGCGTGACCTTGCCGCGCGCAAGGAGCGAAGCCGCCATGATCGGCAGCGCGGCGTTCTTCGCGCCTTGGATCTCGACGCTGCCTTCGAGGCGAGCGCCCCCGAAGACGCGGAGCGTGGTATCGAGCCGGTCGAGAACGTTCATGCGACGCTCCATCCGACGAGCGGTTCGAGGCCGATGGTTTCAGCGTCGTGCGGTCCGCCGGTGAAGGTCGCGCGCAGCTGCTTGCCGGCGCCGACCCCGATCTGCACCGTGAACGCGCGCAGGCCGCCGATCTCGCGCATGCGCGCGCGGGCGCTCTCCGCCTTGCCCGAGTACGTCCCGCCGTCGACGTCCACGCACCGAATGTTCCCGTCCAGATAGAAGCCGAAGAAGACCGCCCCCGCGTCGGCATGACCGCGTGTGAGCTGGCTGGTCGGATCGGCGACCTCGGTGATGAAGCGCGGGACCGGAGGCGCCTCGATCGGTTCGGGTCGCTCCGGTGGCGGACCGAACATGGGCGTGGCCGCTGGCGGCGGCGGCGAGACCGCCTCGGACGCCGGCGCGTGGGCCGGCACCTCGCGTGGCGGTTCGGGCGGCTTCGGCGGTTCGAGGACCCGCTGGCCCCGTGCGCGGTCGCGGTCCATCACCCACAGGCACAGCCCGAGCGTCGCGAGCTGTAGCCCGACAGAGGCCACGATGACCCACGGCGGCGTTCGTTTCATCCCGTCCGACCCTTCTGCGCGCAACGCCATGTATCTTAGCGCGGTTGCGCGTAGACGGGTACGGGCATAGGCGTCGTCGCCCGGGAGGACCACTTGGCACGCAGCATCATCGCACCCGCCGAACGGGTCACGAACTTGCGCTGGGGGATCGCGTTGATCCTCGGCTTCGGCGTCCTCATCAATTACATCGACCGTGGTGCGCTCTCGGTCGCGCAGGACCCGCTCCACAAAGAGCTGGGGCTGGGGCCGGCCGAATTCGGCTTCCTCAGCAGCGCGTTCTTCGCGGTGTACGCGTTCTGCCAGATCCCCGTCGGATACATCCTCGACCGCTACGGTGTGATGGTCATCTCGCGGATCGCCGCTGGCCTGTGGGGGATCGCGTCGGCGCTGACCGCGCTCGCGCCGAGCTACGCGACGATCGTCGCGGCGCGCATGTTCCTGGGCGTCGCCGAGGCGCCGACGTTCCCCGCGAACGCGAAGGCGGTCGGGTACTGGTTTCCGCGCACGGAACGGGGCCTCGCGACCTCGCTGTTCGACGGCGCGGCGAAGCTTTCGAACGCGATCGCGGTTCCCTTCACGGCCTGGCTGATGCTGACGTTCGGCTGGCGCGGGATGTTCTGGACGACCGCGGCGCTCAGCCTGATTTTCTTCGGCCTGTTCTACGCGTTCTATCGCAACCCGAGCCGCGACAAGCGCCTCACCCACGCGGAGGCGGAGTACATTCGCAAGGGCGGCGCCGAGCCCGAGACGCCGGCGGGCGCGAGCGCGGCGGGCGTGGGCTTCAACGATTTCGGCTACCTGCTCACCCGCGGGAAGATGTGGGGCCTGACGATCGGCTTCACCGCGTACGACTACCTGTTCGGCTTCCTGCTGACGTGGCTGCCGGGGTACCTCACGACGACGTTCGGCGTGAACATCCTGAAGGCGGCGGGCTATGCGTTCGTGATCTGGATCGTCGGGACGATCGCCGACCTCGTCGTCGGCGGCTGGCTCGTCGACTACCTGATCCGGCGCGGCAACGACGCGAACCGCGTGCGCAAGACGTTCCTCATCCTCGGGCTCGTCCTCGGCTTCGCGGTGATCGGTGCGGTCTACACGAAGGACATCAACGTCGCCGTGTTCTGGATCGCGGTCGCGGCGGCGGGGATCTCGTTCCATGCGCCGGTCGCGTGGTCGATCCCGGCGCTGATCGCACCGCGCAACGCGACGGGGCAGGTCGGCGGGATCATGAACCTGTTCGGCAACCTCGGCACGTTCTTCGCACCGTTGATCACCGGGCTCATCGTTGCGAACACCCACTCGTTCTCGGTCGCGCTGCTGACCGCGGGCGCGATCCTGATCGTCGGGATCGCGTCGTACGTCTGGCTGCTCGGCCGCATCGAACCGATCCCCGACCCCGCGTGACCGAGCACCACACCGCGGTCGTCGGGGTCGATCTCGGCACGTCGGCCGTGAAGGTGCTCGCGGTGACGACGGGCGGGCGCGAGCTGGCGAGCGGGTCGGAGTTCTACGGGCTCGAGACGCCGCAGGCCGAGTTCGTCGAGCAGGACGCGGACCTCGTCTACACGGCGACGATGCGCGTCCTCGCGCGCGTGCTCTCCGACGTGCGCCTGCGCGGCAGCGAGGTCGCGGCGATCGGTTTTTCCGCGGCGATGCACGGCGTGCTGTGCGTCGACGAAGCCGGCGAGCCGCTCTCGCGCGTCATCACCTGGATGGACCGGCGCGCACACGCGGTCGCCGACCGCTGGCGCGCCGACGGCAGCGCGCTCGAGCTCTACCGCGCGACCGGCGCACCGATGCACCCGATGCTCCCCGTCGCGAAGCTGCGCTGGCTCGCCGAGAGCGATCCCGACCTCTTCGCGAAGACGCGGCGTTTCGTCGGGCTCAAAGAATTGGTGGTCTTCCGCTGGACCGGCGAATGGCTCGTCGACCACGGAATCGGCTCGGCAACCGGGATGCTCGACCTGCGTTCGCGCGACTGGTCGGCGCGCGCGCTCGACATGGCCGGCGTCACGCCGGAGCGTCTCTCGCGGCCCGTTCCGCCGTCCACCGCGCTGCGGAGCTTCCGCCCAGCGGTCGCGCGCGAATTGGGGCTGACCGACACGACCGCGGTGGTGCTCGCGTCGTCGGACGGACCGCTGGCGAACATCGGTGTGGGCGCGGAAGGAACGCAGGACGTCGCGCTGACGCTCGGCACGTCGGGCGCGGTGCGCATCCTCGCCGACGCGCCGATGCTCGACGATCACGCGCGCACGTTCTGCTACTGCGCCGACGATGCGCGCTACGTCGTCGGCGGCCCGACCAGCGCGGCCGGCGCATCGCTCGACTGGATCTTCGGCCTGCTGCTCGACGAGCTGCCGAAGGAAGAGCGCTTCGCGCACGCGGCCGCGCTCGCCGGCGGCGTCGCGCCCGGCGCGCAAGGGCTCGTCGTGCTGCCGTTTTTCGCCGGCGAGCGCGCGCCGTACTGGAACAGCGCGCTGCGCGGCGCGTTCGACGGACTCGACCTCGCGCACGACCGGCGCACGATCCTGCGCGCCGCGTTCGAGAGCGTCGTGTTCGGCGTGTACGCGGTCTACGCCGCGCTGCGCGAGCTGGTTCCCGACGCGCAACGGTTGCTGCTCAGCGGCGGGTTGACGAAGGCGCCGATGGTACGACAACTGCTCGCCGACGTGTTCGGTTTGCCCGCGGTGCAGCCGCACGAACAGGAGGCGTCGGCATTCGGCGCGGCGCTGCTCGCGGCGCAGGCGGTGGGACTCGTCCCCGACGCCAGCGCCGCCGCGCGCGCGTCGGGCTACGACGAACCGGCGCGGCCGAACGACGCGCTCGCCGCGACCTATCGCGCCGCGTTCGCGCGCTACAGCACCTTCGTCGACGCGCACCTCGCACTGTTCACGTGATGACGCAGAAACGCGCCGGCGCGGCGGTCTACCTCGCGCTGGTCTCGCTCGCGCTGATCTGGGGCTACTCCTGGGTCACGATCAAGATCGCGACCGCCGACGCATCGCCGTTCTACGTCGCCGGCCTGCGGATGGTCGTCGCGACGATCATCCTGTTCGCGCTGCTCGCGCTGACGCGGCGCTCGCTGAAGCCGACGCCGTTCGGCCCGACGCTCGTCCTCGGCTTGCTGCAGACGACGGGCTGGACCGCGCTGCAGACGCTCGCGGTCGCGCACGGCGGCGCCGGCAAGGCGGCGATCCTCGGCTATACGATGCCGTTCTGGACCGCGCTTTTGGCGTGGCCGTTCCTGGGCGAGCGGATCACCGCGCTGCGCTGGGGTGCGCTCGCGCTCGCAGCGGTCGGTCTGGCCTTCATCGTCGGCCCGCTCGACCCGCACGGATTCGCCGGCGACGGGTTCGCGCTCGTCGCGGGCGTCATCTGGGGCGCGGCCGCGGTGTGGGCGAAGCGTCTGCGCGCGCAGTACGACGTCGAGCTGCTCTCGCTGACCGCGTGGCAGATGCTGTGGGGGACGATCCCGCTCGCCGTGATGATGCTGCTGATCCCCGGCTACGTGCACGTCACCGCGAGCTTCCTCGCCGCGATGGCGTTCGTGTCGGTCGCCGGCGGCGCGGGCGGCTGGCTGCTGTGGATGTTCATCCTCTCGCGGCTGCCGGCGGGCGTCGCGGGGATCGCCTCGCTCGCGACCCCGGTCGTCGGCGTTCTCGCCGCCGCGATTCAGCTCCGCGAGATTCCGTCGCCCAGCGAGGTGACGGGGATGGCGCTGATCGTCGTCGCGCTGGTCGTCAACGCGCTCCCGACCGCGCCGCCGCTCCCCGCGCCGGTTACCGACTGAGCCCGCTGCGTAGCAGCGACCACACGTCCTCGAACGCCGCCTCGATGGCCGGATCGCTCCACATCGGCGCATTGACCGGCGCGTGGAAGCGTGACGTCGCGTTGAGGATCGCGCGCGCGGTCGCGACCGGATCGACCGTTGCAAACTCACCGCGCGCGACGCCGTCCGCGACGATGCGCGAAATCTGCTCGACGAGATCGCC
>JAFAMK010000268.1 GCA_019233415.1 Vulcanimicrobiota bacterium | reverse complement strand
CGCACCAGCGCATCGGCCAGGTCGCGGTCGATGAACTCGGGGACGTAGGTGACGTCGCCGTGATCGCCGACCAGCCGCGTCGGGGCGGCGGCGGAAGCGAACAGGGCGAGCTGGCGAGATGCGGCGGGAATAGCGAACACATGTTCGCTATTCCCAACCACGTCACCTCGCGATCATCGCAATCCGCATTACCTCGCGATCAGCGGTTCCCGCTGCTGACCGGGGTGGCCGGCTTGTGCCCGCCGACGTAGGCGTCGGCCGACGGGACCAGGCGGTCACGCAGGGCAACCGCGGAGCGCGCCCGCTCCATCCCGCGCGCGACGAACGCGCCGGCGGTCGGCGGGACGTGCGCCTTGACGAACGCCTCCAGCTCGTCGAGCGGGGCCGCCCGCCAGAACGTCGCCGGGATGCCGGTCATCGCGAGCGCGCGCGAGAACTCGGAGCTGGATGCGAGCAGCTCGTTGTAGTGCGCCTTGTAGAAGGCCCACACGAGCTTCGGGTTGTTCGGGGTCATCCCCATCACCGTGCGCACGCGAATCCCGGCCGCCTGCGGCGGAATCTCCGATGACATGATGACGTCGAGCACCTGCTGCGCGAGCTTCGGATCGCGCACGTTCGCCAGCGCGCCGTAGAAACGCCGTACTTCGGCCTCGTCCTTCGCCGACTTCGCGATCGTGTGCAGTTGGTCGAAGCGCGCCTGGTCGGCGTTCTCCGCGACGATCGCCATCACGACGCCTTGGTCGTCGGGCGCGAGCGACGCGCGGTTCGCGACGAATCCGTCGAACCGTTTGTTCGCCTCGGCGATCACCGCCGTGTCACCCCACGCGCCGAGGTCGCCGATCACCGCGCGGCGCAGCGCCTGCGTCGCCGGCTCCTCACCGTCCTTTGCGTCCCAGCCCAGCCGGTCGAAGACCGGATGGATCACCGCGCGTGCGTAGGCGGCGAACGCGTCGTGCCCCGGCGTTCCGCGCTCGTCGAACTCGAGCGTGCCGAGCGCGCCGAGGATCTGCTCCCACGCGCGCGCGTCGAGGTCGTTGCCCATCCCCGAACTGAAAGCGAGGTACGAGCTCAGCGGCGCCTGGTTTCCTTCCACCAGCGCCCACTGGTCGTCGAGCTGCGCGATCTTGTCGGCCGACGGCATCGTCGCGAACCCGCGCTGGTTGAGCGCGAGCGTCGCCTCGTCGTACGCGACGCGGTAGTAGCCGATCGCGTCGGCGTTCGCGCTCAGCGGCTCGTCACAGCGCCCCGCCGGAACCGTCTGGCCGTCACGCGTGAAGAGGATCTGCTGCGGCTTCCCGCTCGGCCCCGAGCGGATGTCCATCGGCACGTTCCAGTGCGGGTTCTTCGCGTCGGTCCCGTTGTACAGGAAGCGCTTCTGCGTCAGCGCCAGCGTGCGGTTCCCGGTCGAATCGCACATCGCGAGCGCGCTGACCAGCGGGAAGCCGGGCTGCGTCGTCCAGCCGGACGCGATCGCCTCGACGTCCTTACCGCTCGCGGCGCTCAGCCCGCGCCAGAGGTCGCCGCTGGTCGCATTCGAGAACGCGCGCGCCTTGATGTACTGGCGCACGCCGGCGCGGAACGTGTCCTCGCCGAGATACGCCTCGAGCATCCGCAAGAACGCCTGGCCCTTGTCGTAGGTGATGACCGGGTCGAACGACGCCTCGGCCTCCAGCTCGTTGACGACGTGCTGCTCGATCGGATGCGAGGTCAACCGCGCGTCGGCGTTCATCGCCGCTTCCTTGGCGACGTCCTGGCCCTCCCACCAGTTCCACGTCGGGTTGCGCAGCGCGGTTTCTTTCGCCGCCATCCACGAGGCGAAGCTCTCGTTCAGCCAAATGTCGTCCCACCAGCCCATCGTCACGAGGTCGCCGTTCCACTGGTGCGCCATCTCGTGCGCCTGGATGCTGAACACCGTTTCCTTGCGCGCCTGCGTCGAGTTCGGCGGGAACAGCAGCGCCTGATCGTTGTACGTGATCGCGCCCCAGTTTTCCATCGCGCCCTGGAAGCCGCCGGGAACCGCGATCGAGTCGAGCTTCGGCAGCGGGAACGTGTAGCCGAAGTACGCGTCGTAATCGGCCAGGATGACCGGCGCGTTGGCGAGCGCGGTCGCGCCGTTCTGTTCCTGCCCGCGCACGGCCCACACGCCGAAGTGCTTGCCGTCGGCGTCCGCGTCGACGTGCGCGAGGTCCCCGGCCGAGAATTCGAGCAGATACGTCGGCATCTTCGGCGTGCGTTCGAACGTCGTCGTCGCGACCGTGCCGTGCACTGCGCGCGCGTGAACCGGCATGTTCGAGACGGTCGTCCAGTTCGCGGGGACCGTCGCCGTCAGTTGGAACGTCGCGCGAAACGCGGGCTCGTCCCAGCACGGGAACATCCGGCGCGCATCCGTCGCCTCGAACTGCGTCGAGAGCATCGTCCCGTTCGTCCCGTCGGGCGTGCGGTACGGCTGCACGAACAGCCCCTGCGGCGCCGTTTCTAGCTTGCCGCTATAGGCGAAGGTCAGCGTGTGCCGCCCGACCGCCGCGGGTTTCGCGAGGGTGAGCGTCGTGAGCTGCTGCTCGTCGTCGCTCTTCACGCCGGCGACCGCGGTGCCGTCCAGCTTCACCGCGCGCAGCCGCTCGTTGAGCGAGTTCATCACGATGACGCTCACCGGCTTGCGCACCTCGAGCGCGATCGTCTCGGTCCCCGTCAGCGTCTTCGACGCGGCATCGGGGACGATCGCGACCCGATAGTCGAGCGGGACGACGGTCTTGGGCAGCCGTCCCGGCGCGGCGTCGAAGGAGAACGGTGGGCTCGCCTGGGCCGCGCCGGCCGCGCACACCACGAACGCGGCCGCGCACAACGGCCGCAGGAAATCAACACGCATTCGGCCGCCATTCCGGACGAATGCGTAGGAGCCCTATGAGTCCTCTGAGGATTCGTCCTCCTTGGGCTCCCAGTGATCGCCGACTTTCTCGAAGCCGTGCTTCACCGCGGCCCAAGCGACCCGGTGAGCACGGGCCTCGTCGCCACCGTACTCCTGTTCGGCATGTTCTAACGTCGCTTCGTACCTATCTTGCGCCTTTTTCGGTGAGCGTTCGAGCGTCGACGGAAGTGGCGCGAATTCGTCATGTTTTCCCTTCTTTGGCATCAGCCGTCTCCTTTCTCGCGGCCGTTCTACCCAAAGACGCGGAATTCGCAGGTGACGTGTAACCCGCAACGTAACCACGTTGCCGTGAACGGAACCCGGAGCGCGCGCGCCAACCTCTGGGGGAAGGCAATGGCCCTTCCTTTGGCGCGCGACGAAGACTTTTTCGGAGCGAATCGCCGACCGGTCGGCATCGACCCGAAGCACGTGCGCGTCATCAGTGATACGGCGCTTCGCTCCCGGCTCATCATGGCCGGGATCGCGGAGGGGCTGCAGTCGCCGAAAGGGCCGCAGCGGATCAAGTCGATCATCCGCCTCTATCCGGACTTCGACGCGCCGCGACCAGGGAATAGGCCGCGCACCGTCCGCGCCGCCGCGGCACCGGCGCACGAACCGGCGCGCGCGTTCGGCCTGCCGACCGTCGAAGAGCTGAACGCGCTGCTGACGCGCATTCAGCAGATCGAACGCGCCGTTAGTGTCGAGATGCAAGGCAGGCTTAGCGGCGACATTGACCGGCTCAAGCGGCAGATCTCCAGCCTCGACGGCGACGACTTCGAGCGCGCCTTTCGCGAACTGGAGAACGCGATGCGCCAGCGCCGCGAATTATCGGGACAGATTCGCGAGGAAGCGTTCCGCCGGATCGACGCCGACAGCTCGTTCGAACCTCGGCGTTACTTGCGCTTGATCGCTCGCGAGCGCGCCTGACCTCCCGCTTCGGCCGGTAAGCCGGCCGAACGACGGGCGTCGCCGTGGACGTAGGGTAGAGATTCCGCAAGGAAATTCCCCGGAACGAGGGGTGTCCTCCGTTGGGGGAGTAGGCACCACGTCCCAGTGATCCGGAGCATAGCGGCCGACGGGCGCCCCGATCTCGGCGGAGTTTTCCGTCCGATCGACCGCCCACGCGTTCTCGAACGCTTGGCCGCCGCCGCGCGGTATCGCATCGCGCTCATCATCGCGCCGGCCGGCTTCGGCAAATCCGTCGCAGTGCGGCAATTTCTCGCCACCGTGCCGTCGGCGGTCGTGTACGACGTCGCCTCCGACGCGACGACGCTCGAACCGTTCGTGCGCGGATTCGCCGATGCGCTCGAACCGGTCGTGCCGGCGCTGCGGCGTTCGCTCGCAACCGCGATCGACGGCGCGCGTAACTCCGAGGCCCCCGGCCGCGACCTCGCGGCGTGGGCCGCGACGCACATTCGCAGCCTCGACACGTTGCTCGTCATCGACGACCTGCACTACGGTGAGGCCGACCGCGAGATCTCGCGCTTCGTCACCGCGCTCGTCGAGCGCACGAAGGGCGGACCGCGCTGGCTCTTCTCCTCGCGCACGCCGCTCCAGCTCCCGGTCGCGTCGTGGCTCGCCTACGGCGAGTCCGACCTGATCGTCGACACCGTCGACTTGCGCTTCACGATCGACGAGGCGAAGCAGAGCGCGCGCGCGACGCGCGTCGCCGTGCGCGACGACGAGCTGGAACAGATTCTGAACCTCGTCGACGGCTGGCCGACCGCGCTCGCGTTCGCGCTGCGCACGTCGACGCGCGCGAGCGACTTGCGGGCGGTCTCAGCCGGCACGCAGCAGATGGTCTACCGGTATCTCGCCGAGCAGGTGTGGCACTCGCTCGACGACCGCATCCGCGCGTTCCTGCGCACGGTCGCGTTCCTGCCGCGGCTGGAGACGCGCCTGGCGGTCGCCGCCGGATTCGACGATGCGGCATCGATCATCGAGGCGCTGCGCGAACGCGTCGCATTCGTCAGCGTCCTCGACACCGGCGTCTACAAGCTGCACGACCTGTTCCGCGACTTCGTGCAGCGCCAGGTCCAGCTCGACGGCGACGACGTCTTCCGCGAAGCACACGTCACCGCGGGCCGGCTGCTCGAGCGGGTGGGGATGCACGGGGAGGCGCTGGAGCGCTTCGTCGACGCGCGCGCGGCGCGCGAGGTCGAGCGCGTCCTGGCCGAATACAACTTCGCGCTGCTCGACCGGGGCTGCTTCGACATCGCCGAGCGCGCCGTACGCAGCCTGCCGACCGCAATCGCGACGCAGAACCCGCGCGTCCTCGCTGTCCGCGCCGCACTCGAAGACGCGCACGGCCGCGTCGACCAGGCGGAGCGCTGGTATGCGGCGGTCTTGCAGCGCACCGACCAGGACGTCTCGTTCCAAGTCGCCGTCGCGCAGCGCTACTCGCTCGTCCTGTTCCAACAGGGACGCTTCGACGGTCTGCCGACGCTCGAAGCGCTGCGCGCGCGCGACGAGCTCGAAGCCCCGGAGCGCGCGACCGTGCTCGGGATGCTGGCAATGACGTACGCGCTCGCCGGCCGTGCCGAAGAGGCAACATTCACGATCGCCGAGGCGATCGGCCTCGCCGAGTTCGGCGACGACCTACTGCGCGCGAACACCTACGTGCGCGCCGCGACGATCGCGTTCTACGCCTCCGACGACGTCGAGTCGGTCGAGCGGTACGCGCGTGAAGCGACGCGCCTCGCGACCGAGACCGGCGCGTTCGCGATCGCAGCGCGCTGCCTGAGCACCGTCTGTGCGCTGCACGCGTTCGCAGGGCGTATCCCTGTCGCGGTCTGGTACGCAAGCCAAGTCGTCGCCAACGCCGAGAAGGCCGGCGACCCGAAATCGCGTGCCTTGGGGTTGCGAGCGCTCGTGCAGCTCGAAGCCGAGCGCGGCAACGCCGAGCGGATCGCCGAGATCGAACGCGAGCTGCCCGCCCTGAGCTACCGCGGCCCTCTCGGCGTACTCGGCTACGTCCTCGGCAAGACGCTGCAGCTCTGCGGCGCCGGGCACTTCCAAGAAGTCCAGACGCTGCTCGCCGGCGTTTCGGAGCGCGAAGCGACCCTCTACCAGCGCCGCATGCACTACGCGCTGTTCGCCTGCGTCTTGGCCAAGCTCGGCTCGCGTACTGCGGCGCTCGACGCGCTCGCGCGCTACGAGGCAGCCGTCGCCGCCGACACCGACCCGCGCCCGATCTTCGAGCGCATCCGCGCGCATGCCGAGCGGTTCGCGATCCTCGCCAACGTCATCTTGGAGCGCAACGCCGTCGCGCAGCGCGGCCTGCGCGCGCTACGGCACCGGTCGGCAGACTCGGAACCGCTGACCGCGTTTCTAACCGCACTGCTGAACCGGGTCCCCGAGCAGCGGGCGGCGGCGCTGCGCGACATGCGGCTGGCCGGGATCGCCGGGATCGCCCGCTTCGTCGAGGCGCTGACCGCGTCGCTCGGCGCGGCCGACGCCGGAGAAGCGGAACTACTCACGCCGGTCGAGCTCCAGGTCCTTCAAGCGATGTCGCAGGGGCTCAGCAACCAGGCAATCGCGGACGACCAGCAGCGGACCGTCAACACGGTCCGGACCCACGTCTCCTCCATTCTGCGGAAACTCGGCTGCACGAGCCGCGGCGAGGCAGTCGCGACCGCGCGGAGACGAGAGATCGTCTAGCGGCTGAAACGGCCTCGTCCTTTCGGACGAGTGTCGCCGCCGACGGGCCCTGATAGGGTGGGATCGTACCCCGCCCACCCAAGGAGAACCCGTGATCGACGTCATCGTCTCAGCCGGCATCGTAGCTGCGGCCATCGCGGTCTGCGCCTACATTCCGCCACAGGGCAGCTAACCGGAAGTCACGGGTGTGGGCATGTCATCCGCTACTGAGGGCCGCGCCGCGCTGGCGCGGCGGATCGTCGAGACCAGGGTCGCCGTTGCCGACGCGATCCTAAGCCATTTGGGGCCGCGCTCGTCGGGGCAGGCGTCGGCACTGCTGGTTCGGTCGCTCGTCTCGGCGCTCGGGCAGTCGCTGGAAGCGGCGAGCCCGGAAGCGGTCGTCTCGTGGGCGCGGATGGCGCACGGCGCGTTCACGCTGCCGGTGATCCACGACCTCGTCGCGTCCGCGTGCGAGGTCACCGCGGCCACCGGTGAGCCGCTCGACCTGGACTTCTCGGCGCTGCTGGTGTTTCTCGAAATCATCAAGACGAACGTCGCCGAGGCGTTTCCGCTCGCGCCGGGTGCGCGGTTCGACGACCCGCAGCGCGCGACGAGCGGCGTGATCGACGGCGTCCTCGCGATGCTCAAGGCGCGCGACGAGGCAACCTGCGCGCACTCGCACGCAACCGGTGCGTGGTGCCGGCGCCTGTCGGAGGCAATGGGGCTGTCGACGATGACGACCGACGTCGTCGTGAAGGCGGGGGTCTTGCACGACGTCGGCAAGATCGCGACGCCGGACGCGATCCTCTTCAAGCCCGGTTCGCTGACCGAGCCTGAATGGATCGTGATGCAGCAGCACGCCGAGTTCGGCGCGCAGATTTTAGCCGAGCTGCCGGCGCTCTCCGCGTACGCGCCGATCGTGCGTGCGCACCACGAGCGCTGGGACGGGCGCGGTTATCCCTACGGTCTGCAGGGTGAGCAGATCCCGTTCGAGGCGCGCGTCGTCGCGGTCGCCGACGCGTTTCACGCGATGATCAGCGCGCGGCCGTACCGGCCCGCGATCGCGCAGCGCGAAGCGATGGAAATTCTTCGCGAAGGCCGTGGCACACAGTGGGACGGCGCAGTCGTCGACGCGATGATCGCGATGTTGGACGCGCCCCGGAGCGTCGGCAGACGGGAAGTGGCGCGCGGGTAGGCCCCTATCGGGTGTGGGCCGGAGGGAGGGTCGTGCGACCGGGTGTCGCGCGGCCCTCCTCCGTTTTACGTGCTAGACGTCGCGTCTAGTAGTCGTCGTCGGTCGAGTGCGCGAGGGGACCTTCGTCCTCTTCTTCCTCTTCCTTGTACTCTTCGTCTTCGTCTTCGAGGACGTAGCCTTCGTCTTCATCTTCCTCTGCCTCGACGGCGGGGACTTCTTCGTCGGCGACTTCGTCGACGACGATCTCGCCGTCGTCGGTCATCGTCGCGCGCAGACCGCCGAGGGGGCTTGCGGGGAGCAGGTCGTCGTCGGGTGCGCGGCCGCCGCGCGCCGGGGCGGCGCTGACCAGCGGAGCCGCATCGTCGATCTCTTCCTCTTCCTCTTCGGGTTCCTCGCCCTCGGCGACGCCGGCGACTTCACCCTCGGGTTCGCCTTCCTCGCCCTCGACCGGAACGCCGACCGCCGCGGCCGCCGCTTGCGCGAGGCGGTCACGTTCGGCTTCGCGTTCGGCGAGCGCCGTCTGCGAGAGACGCGGGTCCTCGTCGCCCATCAGGAGACCGATCTCCTGAGCGCGTTCGGCCATGTCGTCGTCCTGAATGCGGATCTCGACCTCTTCGCGCTGCTCGGTCAACACCTTGACGTCGAGCGCGAGCGACTGGAGTTCCTTGATCAGGACCTTGAACGACTCCGGCACACCCGGTTCCATCACGTTCTCGCCCTTGACGATCGCTTCGTACGTCTTGACGCGGCCGACGACGTCGTCGGACTTGACCGTGAGCAGTTCCTGGAGCGTGTACGCGGCGCCGTAGGCTTCGAGCGCCCAGACTTCCATCTCGCCAAAGCGCTGGCCGCCGAACTGCGCCTTGCCGCCCAGCGGCTGCTGGGTGATCATCGAGTACGGGCCGGTCGAGCGCGCGTGGATCTTGTCATCGACGAGATGCGCGAGCTTGAGCATGTAGATCATGCCGACGGTGATCGGGCGGCCGAAGCGGTCGCCGGTGCGCCCGTCGCGCAGCCAGGTCTTGCCGTCCGCGGGCAGACCCGCGTCCTGCAGCCACTCGCTGATGTCTTCGGCGTGCGCGCCGTCGAACACCGGGGTCGCGATGTGCATGTCGAGCATGCGCGCCGCCCAGCCCAGGTGCGTCTCCATGATCTGCCCGAGGTTCATGCGCGACGGCACGCCCAGCGGGTTGAGCACGATGTCGACCGGCGTGCCGTCCTCGAGGTACGGCATGTCCTCTTCCGGC
>JAFAMK010000324.1 GCA_019233415.1 Vulcanimicrobiota bacterium | reverse complement strand
GCGACGCGGCTCTTTGCGACGCGTCCCGCGCTCGAACGCTACACGCTCGCGCCGATGACGCCGATCACCTACCCGGCGCGCGACGGCCTGACGATCCATGCCTACCTCACGACGCCGGCCGGCGCCGAGCCGCGCGGGTTGCCGGCGGTCGTGCTCGTGCACGGCGGTCCGTGGGTGCGCGACTTGTGGGGCTACAACGGTTACGTGCAGTGGCTCGCCAACCGCGGCTACGCTGTGCTGCAGCCGAACTTCCGCGGTTCGAGCGGCTACGGGAAGGCGCACCTCAACGCCGGCGACCGCGAGTGGGCCGGCGCGATGCGCACCGACCTGCTCGACGCGAAGGACTGGCTCGTCGCGCAGGGGATCGCCGATTCGGCGCGCGTCGCGATCATGGGCGGCTCGTACGGCGGCTACGCGGTCCTGGCCGCGCTCGCGTTCGCGCCCGACGCGTTCGCCTGCGGCGTCGACATCGTCGGCCCGTCGAACCTCAACACGCTGCTCGCCTCGATCCCGCCGTACTGGGAGACGCTGCGCGCGACGTTCACGCGCCGCATGGGCGACGGGGAAGCCTTCCTCGCCGCGCAGTCGCCGCTCTACAAGGCCGACGCGATCCGCGCGCCGCTCCTGATCGGGCAAGGGCTGAACGACCCGCGCGTCAACGTCGCGGAGTCCGACCAGATCGTCGGCGCAATGCGCGCGAACCACCAGCCGGTGACCTACGTCGTGTTCGAAGACGAAGGCCACGGCTTCGCGCGGCCGGAGAACAACAAGCGCTTCAACGCCGCCGTCGAAGCGTTCTTGCGCGACAACCTCGGCGGCCGCGCCGAACCCGCCGGCCCCGACGAGTCGATCGAGGCGTACCTCCGATAGCGCACGAGTTCGAGATCGTCCCGAACCTCAGCGAGGGGCGCGATACGGCGGTGATCGACGCGTGCGCCGCCGCGATGGAAGCCGAAGGCGCGCGCGTCGTGCACCGCACGAGCGATCCGGTGCACCATCGAAGCGTGCTGACCGCCGTCGGGCGCGGCTCGCAGGTCGTCGCGGCGGCGGTCGCGCTGGCGCGCGTCGCGCGCGAGCGGATCGACCTGCGCGCGCACCGCGGCGCGCACCCGCGGATCGGCGCGCTCGACGTCCTGCCGTTCGTCCCGCTCGGTGACGCGGCGCTCGACGACGCGGTGACGCTGGCGCACCGCGCCGCGGCCCGCATCTGGCGCGAGCTGGGGATTCCGTCGTACCTCTACGGTGCGGCGGCGAGCGCGCCGCACCGCGAGCACCTGGCGGCGATCCGGCGCGGCGAGTTCGAAGGGCTCGCCGCGCGCGTCGCGGCCGATCCGGCGTGGCGTTTCGACTACGGCGACGCCGCGCATGCGAGCGCCGGTGCGGTAGCGGTCGGCGCGCGGCCGTTCCTGATCGCGTTCAACGTCGAGCTGGCGAGCGGCGACCTCGCGCTCGCCAAGCGTATCGCGCGCACCCTGCGCGGGTCGAGCGGCGGGCTGCGCACGCTGAAATGCCTGGGACTGCGGCTGGGAGCCGACCGCGTCCAGGTCTCGTGCAACCTGAGCGACGTGGACGCCGTCCCGCTCTACCGCGTGACCGAGCTGGTCCGCCGCGCCGCCGCGCGCGCCGGCGTCGCCGTGCGCCGGAGCGAGCTGATCGGCCTGGTTCCGTGGCAGCCGCTGATGAGAACGGCGAGAGCCTACGCGTCGGCTGGTATGGAACGTTGAGGCCGCTCGCGTAGTACGCGGGTCTATGTCTGCTCGCCGCGTCGTAGCCGTGCTGGCGGCCGCGCTCCTGCTCTGCCTCCCCCTCGCGCCGTCGACCGCAACGGCCGCGCCCGCCGCAGTTCCCGCGCCGCAGGCGCGCACGCTGCCGAACGGCCTGAAGGTCGTCGTGATCGAGGACCACGCCGCGCCGGTCGTGCAGGTGCACATGTGGTACCGGTTCGGCGCGCTCGACGAGACGCCGGGGAAGACCGGGCTCGCGCACGCGCTCGAACACATGATGTTCCGCGGTACGCACGATCTGTCGAGCGCCGGGCTGGACGACATGGTCGCGCGGCTCGGCGGCGAGGTCAACGCGCAGACCGAGAACGAGATGACGCACTTCTTCTTCGTCGTTCCGGCCGACCGCGTCGAGACGATCGTCCACCTCGAAGCCGACCGCATGCGCGGCCTGAAGCTCGATCCCGCCGACTGGAACCTCGAGCGCGGTGCGGTCCTCGAAGAGTACGCGGAGAAGCACAGCAACCCAGTGACGTCGTTCATCTACGACGTCAACCAGCGCGTCTACCCGAACTCGCGCCTGGGTGCGACCTCGCTCGGCGAGAAGCGCGACATCGAGCGCGCGACCGTCACCGACCTGCGCCGCTACTACGACGAGTGGTACTGGCCGAACAACGCGACGCTGACCGTCGCCGGCGACGTGCACGCCGCCGACGTCTTCGCCGACGCGCAGCGCTGGTTCGGCGGAATTCCCTCGCACAGGCTGCCTACGCGCCGCACGTACGCACTCAAACCGGCGCACGGCCTGACGTACACCGACCGCTCGGACTTCCCGTACACGATCGTCGACGAGGCGTACGCCGCGCCGGGCGACGCGAAGCCGTACGAGCACGACCAGGTTCGCAACGACGTCGCGCTCGGCGCGCTGTTCAACCCGCGCGGCCCGTTCCGGTCGCTGGTCGAGCGCGGACTCATCCTCGCCTACAATCCGACGCCGCTCGAAGACCGGCGCGCCTCGGTCGTGCACGTGATGCTGATCGTCGCGCCGGGCCACACGCCGGCCGAGGTGCGCGCGGCCTACGAGAAGACGATGGCCGAGACGCTCGCCAAGGGCCTCGATCCCGACCTCTTCGCGGCGTCGAAGCGCTCGCAACTCGCCTCGATGACGTACGCGCGCGACTCGATCGTCGGGATCGGCGACGCGGTCGGCGCGAACATGGTCTTCCCCGGCGACACCGACCCCTCGCAGTTCGACGCGCTCTACGGCGCGATCACGCGCGACGAGTCGACCGCGGTCGCGCGGCGCGTCTACGCGAAGGCGAGCGTCGTCGCGACGCTCGAACCGACCGCGTTCGATCCCGCCAAGGCGCGGGCGCCGTCGAACGTGAGCAACTCGGTCAGCGACGACTTCGGCGCGCGCACGTCCAACGGACCGCTGGTACAGCCGGACTGGATGAAGGCTGCACTCGCGAAGCCGCTCGCGCTGCGCAGCGCCGTCGACCCGGTCGTCACGACGCTGCCGAACGGGCTGCGCCTGCTCGTGCAGCGCGTCACGACGAACCCGACCGTCTTCGTGCGCGGCGTCGTCGCGACGTCGCCGACGTTCGACCCCGTCGGCAAGGAAGGCGTCGGCGAGCTGACCTCGTCGCTGATGGACTGGGGCAGCGCGAAGTACGACTACGACGCGCAGCGCAAGGTCGGCGACGACCTCGCCGCCGACGTGTCGTTCGGCACGGGCTTCTTCGCGCACGGCCGCGCGAAGGATTTCCCCGCACTGCTCGACGTGCTCGCCGACGACGTGCGCCGTCCCAATCTTCCCGCCGACAAGTTCGCGCTGGTGAAGTCGCAGCTCGGCGCGTTCGCCGGCCGGCGCGCGCTGCAGGCCGGCTTCGAGGCGCAGCGGCTGTTCAACATCGCCCTGTATCCCGCCGGCGATCCGGCGCTGCGCATCCCGACCGAACGCTCGATCGAGAACGTCACGCTCGACGACGTGAAGGCGTATCACGCGGCGTACGTGCGGCCCGACCTCACGACGCTCGTCGTCGTCGGCGACGTCGACCCCGCCGACGTGACGCGCGAGGTGACGGCGCGCTTCGGCGACTGGACCGCGAACGGGCCGAAGCCCGATCCGCACCTCCCGCAGATTCCGCTGCCGCTGCCGCAGACGCGCGTCGTCACGACGGCCTCGCAGGACGTCACGGTCGAACTAGGCGCACCGGCCCTCGCAGCCAGCTCGCCCGACTACGACCCGCTGACCCTCGCCAACGCGATCTACGGCGGCGCCGGCGGGCTCGACACGCGGCTCTTCCGCGAGGTGCGCGAGAAGCGCGGGCTCGTCTACGGCGCATCGAGCTCGCTCGACGCGAACCGCGACCGCGGCACGTTCACGATCTCGTTCAGCGCCGTCCCCGCGAAGATCGACGCCGCCGAAACGATCGTCAAGTCGGAGCTCAAGCGGATGCAGACCGACGAGGTCAGCGCCGAC
>JAFAMK010000217.1 GCA_019233415.1 Vulcanimicrobiota bacterium | reverse complement strand
GGCAAGACGATCACCGACGTCGGCGACCAGACGCGCATCCTCGGCGAGGCGACCGGGTCGACGCAGAAGGTCAACCTCAACGGGCAGACCATGGTGCCGGGATTCGTCGAGGCGCACGCGCACATCATCGCGGCGGTGCAGACCGTTTACTGTACGGCGCTGACGGCGGCAAGCTATCCGACGATCACCGCGGTCCTGCAGAAGATCCAGGGCGACATCAACGCCGCGCCCGCGAAGTCGTGGCTGTTCTACATGAGCTTCGACCCGTCGCTGCTGCCCTGGGACGAAAACGGCGCCGGTACCGGTTTCCCGCAGCTCGGGTTCGACGAGTTCAACACGCTGTCGAATCCGAACAACGTCTGCGTATGGGTCGAGAACGCGTCGGGTCATATCGCGTACGCGAACCAACAGGCGTTCACCGCGGCGGGCGTCACCACGAACACCCAGCCCGGCGACGGCGGGTGGTTCGGCACGTATACGAGCGGGCCGAATGAAGGGGAGCTCAACGGCATCATGTTCGAGCCGCCGACGTTTGGGTATTTCACCAAGTTCGCGCCGACGTTGACCACGGATCAAGTCGAGGACGCGATGCTGGGATTCCTGAAGACGGCGCAAGAGGCGGGGATTACGACCGTCTGCGATCCCGCCGTCGGGATCGGTGGGAACATCGCGCAGGAACTCGAGCTGTACGAGCTCATCAAGACGAGTCCGAAGGCGATGACGGACGTGGTCGGTTCGATCGACCTCACCAGCATCTACTCGACCACGAGCGCGCCCGTCCAAGTCGCGCACCTCAACCAGCCGGCCGCGCCGGGCGACACCGGGTCGTACTTCTCGCTGACCGTTCCGAACATGAAGCTCTGGTCGGACGGTTCGACGCAAGGCTATACCGGCTATTTGACGCAGGCGTACTTGCCGCCGGTCACGCCGGAGGGGTTGCCCGACATCGGCGTACCCGACTGGTCGCAGGACGACATGAACAACGTGATCGGACAGGCGCAAGCGGACAACTGGAGCATGCTGATCCACTGCAACGGCGACGCCGGTCTCAACATGGCGCTGTCAGCGGTGCAGACCGTCTACGGAAACGCACCGACCGCGTTTCGGAACCGGATCGAGCACTGCACCGTGACCGATCCGTCGCAGTACGCGACGATGGCGCAGCTCGGGCTGACGCCGAGCTACTTGAACAATCACATTGCGATCTGGGGCGACGCGTTCAACGAGTACATCCTCGGGAACCCGCGCGCGAGCCGGCTCGACGCGACCGCCGACGCGTCGTCGAACGGCATGATCTTCTCGTTCCACTGCGACTATGCGACCTCCGAGCCTGCGCCGCTGACGTACATGCAGACGGCGGTTCTGCGCGAGACGCCGAGCGGCGTCGTGCTCGGGCAGGATCAGACGATCACGGCGGACGTCGCGCTGCAGGCAGTAACGACGTGGCCGGCGATCCAGCTCGGGCTCGGCGACTCGATCGGCCTCATCCAAATCGGCTACGACGCCGACCTGGCATGGCTTGCCGACGACCCGCTGACCGTCGCATCGTCGGCAATCGGGAGCATCCCGGTCGTCGAGACGATGCTGAAGGGAACGCGGCTGACGATCGCTTCGGGCGAGGCGGCGGCCGTGTAGGCAAACGTTTTCCCTTTGCCGATATGGTGGGGGATGAGCGGAGTTCCGGTGCTCGACGTAGGGCGGGGTGCCTCGTCGGCGGCACGGTTGGTCGATGCGGCGGAGCGCGCGGTCACGGCCCATGAAGAGGCCGTCGCGCGCACGCTGCGGGCGGTCGAGCAGCAGCGCACGGCGATCGCGGCGCTGCGGGACGGCGTCGTCGAGGCGTCGGCGTCGGCCGACGCGGTGGCGGCGTTTGCAGCGGAACTGGCGCGAATCGCCGACTCGCTGCCGGGTGACGCGGCGGCGTCGCGCGCGACGCTCGACGACTTGGCGCGCTCGCTCGAGACGGTCTCCGTCTCGCTCGAAAACGGGCGGGTCGCGACCGATCGGCTCGACACCGGGTGGCGCGGGGTCGACGAGGCGGTCGACGGAGTCGGGCGCGCGGCGCGCCGGGCGCGCGTCCTGGCCGTCAACGCGGCGATCGAGGCGGCGTACGTCTCGTCGAGCGAAGGCGGGTTCGCGATCGTCGCCGAGCGGATGCGCGCACTCTCCACGTCGACGATCGACGCGACGCGCGACGTGCACGGGATCGTGGCGGCGACGCGCGGTTCGGCCGAGGGCGTCTTTGCGGCGATCGCCGGCGCGCGCAAGGCGTGCGGCGCGGTCGGCGCGGCGCTCGCCGCGGCGGTCCGCGACTTCGAAGCGGCGCGCGGGCGCGGCGACGCGTTCGCCGACGACGTCGCGCGCATCGCGGCGATCGCCGCCGAGCAGCAGGCGGTCGCGGCGCAGATCGCTGGTTCGGTCGGCCGGCTCGCGCAGCTTGCGGATCAAGCAGCGGACCAGGCGCGCGCGAGCGCGCACGGGATCGGCGACGGCGTCGCTGCCGCGCGGAGCGCGGTCGCGTTGGGCGGCGCGCGCGAGGTTGCGGACGCGGCGCGCGGTCTGACCGCGACAGCGATCGCGGCGGCGCGCGGTGCGGCGGCGTGGAATGCGGCCGACGCGACGCTCGACTCGCTGCGCGCGGAGCTGACGCAGATCGCGGTCGCGCTCGAAGAGTCGACTCGTGCCGCGCACGCGCTCGACGCGTCGGCCGACGGGATCGTCGCGACGCTCGACCAGATCGACGCGGTCTTCGGCGCGGCGTTCGACGCGTTCGACCGCGCGGCCGGCGACGTGCGGGCGGCGCACGCGCACGGCGAGGCGGTTCGCTCCGGGATCGTCGCAATGCACGAGGCGACCGGCCGCGCCGGCGCGATCGTCGATGCGGTCGGCGAGATCAGCGCCGAGTCGGGGCTGCTCGCGATCAACGCGGCGATCGAAGCGGCGCGCGCCGGCGAGCGCGGGCTCGGCTTCACCGTGATCGCCGACGAGATCGGGCGCCTCGCGAACGAGACCCGCGACGCGACCGACGGGATCGCCGAGACCATCGAGGCGCTGCGCGGGCGCAGCAACGAGCTGGAGGCGACGAGCGCGCGGGGCGCGGACGACATGGACGCGGTCGTCGTCGACGCGCAGAGCGGGCGCGAGGCGATCGACGCGCTGCGCGCGACGATCGGCGCGAGCGCCGACCGAACCCGCAGCGTCGCGACGACCGCGCGCGCGCTCGCGGCGCGTTCGACTGCGATTCTAGCGGAACTCGCCACGGCACGCGACGCGCTGGCCGATCTCGGGCGCGAGGAGCGCGAAGCCGCACGGTTCGCGCTGAGCGACCTGCTCGGCGACGCGCACCGGCTCGCCGAGAACGCCGGCGTTCAACTGACGGTCGGACGCCTGCACCAGCTGCTGACCTCTGCCGCGGTCGAGATCGAAGGCGTCTTCGCGCGCGCGCTGGCCGAAGGGCGCACGACGTTCGCCGCGCTCGGCGACACGGACTACGTCGAACTGCGCGGCGCCGAAGTCGACCACCTCGCGCGCTTCGTCGACGTGCGGACCGCGCCACGCGACGGCTTCACGCCGAAGAAGTGGCGCACGTCGTACGATGCGGCGGTCGACACCGAGGCGATGGCCGTCCTCGACCGCACGATGGCGTCGGAGCCGCTGATCGGTTCGATGGGCCTGTTCGACCCGAACGGCTTCGCGATCGCGATGCCTTCGTTCGTCTCGACGACGACCGAGTGGTCGCGCAACCGCGCCAAGTGGATCTTCGCCGACCCGATCATGCAGCGCATGGTGAAGGTCGGGATCGGCAAGCCGGTGCTGCCGCGCCCGTGGTCCGCCTTCGCTTACCTCCAAGCCGACACGGGCGCCGTGTTCATCAACATCGCGACGGCAATCTTCGTGAACGGCGAACGCGTCGCGGCGTGCTCGCTGATCGTCGAAGCGTCGCGCGCGTCGGACTGAGCGCAGCTAAAGCCCCGGCGGCATGCGCCGGACCAGGAGTTACGGTGGGATCGGGAGCTTTGTGCCGCGGCCTTCGATGACGCAGGCGTCGAAGACGTGGGAGGCGGCGGCGAGGTCCCACAGGCCGATGCCGAGGGATTCGAACAACGTGATTTCGTCGGGGCTGGTGCGGCGGGTGGCTTTGCCGGCGACGACGTCGCTCAGGGTGACGACGTCGTCCCAGGACCAGCGGCCTTCTTCGGCGGCGGCGCGCAGGTCGCCGGACTCGACTTTCGCCTGCGCGACGTCTTCGACGGCGACGATGCCGGCGCGGGCGACCGTCTCCACGTCGATTTCTTGCGCGCTCGC
>JAFAMK010000193.1 GCA_019233415.1 Vulcanimicrobiota bacterium | reverse complement strand
GCGCACCGCGGGGCTGCTCGCGATCGCCGGGCTCGGGATCATCTTGGCCGGCATCTTCAACGCGCGGTTCGACGTGCACATGGGGCAACGGCACGTCAGCGCGCAGACCGCGCGCATCGCGCACGACGAGCGCGCGCGGCTCTACGCGGGAACGGTGCCGAAGGACGTGCCGGCGCCGGACCGCGACGCCGTCGCGGCCGCGGTGCGCGAGAGCTATCTCGCCGGATTTCGCGGCGTGATGCTCGCGTCGGCAGCGATCTGCGTCCTCTCCGCCATGATCGCGCTCGTCGCGATCCCCGGCAGGTCCTCGCGCCGCGCGCCCCTGCCGTCGTAGAGCTGCACGTCGGCGGCGACGAGCGCGTCCATGAACGGCGTGTCCGCGTCGAACCGCGCGACGCCCCACGAGATGCGCGCCGGCGCGACCGTGTCGACTTCGAGGATCGCGAGGTCTTTTTCGGCCGCGCCGAGCATCGCGCGCGCGCTTTCGGGGTCGCAGTGCTCCCAGATCGCGGCGAACTCGTCGCCGCCGACCCGGTACACCGTTCCGCGCTGCCCGCAATGGTCGCGCAGGCTGCGCGCGACGACCTCGAGCGCGAGGTCGCCGGCGGCGTGGCCGAACTGGTCGTTGATCGCCTTGAGCCCGTCGAGGTCGATCATCGCGACGGTTCCCAGGCGCGGCGGGTTCGCGATGCGTTCGAGAAACGCCATGCGGTTGGGGACGCCGCACAGCGCGTCGGTGTAGGCCGCGTTGCGCAGCGCGCGCTGGGCCTCCGCCAGCGCTTCGTTGCGGCGCTCCAGCTCCGCGCGCGCGCCGTCGGTCGTGTGTACGACGATCGCGACGCCGAGTGCGACGTCGAACACGACCGTCACATAGCTTTCGAGGCCGAGATAGGTCGGCTCGAAATGCACGCCCAGCATCGCGAGAAGCGGGAAGTGCCCGTAGTCGAGCGCGAGTGCGGCGAGCGCGACCGTGGTCAACCGCGTCCCGAGCCCGCGCGAGGGCGCGCGCAGCCCCTCGAACGCCGCGTAGCCGAGCAAGAGCGCGAGCGTCGTCGCGTGGATGCGGTAGACGTCGAAGAACGCGCCCGCGCGGAACGTCGCGACGGTCACCGCCGCGACCGCGGCGAGCGCGGCGGCGACGAGCGCAGGCGGAAACGCGTCGGCCGCGCGGCGGCGGCGCAGCGCGGCGATGAACGCGAGCGCGCCGGCGTCTTCGAGCGCGGCGTAGACGATGCTGATGACCGGCAGGGCCGGAAGGCGGCCGGCGCTGTTGCCGACCGCGAACAGCGCGAGGATCGCGAGCGCGGCGGTGTTCAGGGCGAGGCCGAGCGTCCAGAAGTCGTACTTGCGCCGGCCCAGCGACGTGCGCACCAGCATCGCCAGGACCGTCAGCAGCGCGAGGACGCCCAGCTGAAGGAACATCGAAAGGAAGCCGACGAGCTGGCTTGCCAGCGGAGCCATATCTGCTCCGAGTGTTCGGACGAAAGGGGAGTTGCCATAAGTACCAAAGGAGGCCGGCTCAACGGGCGCGTCGCGCTCGTCACCGGCGCGGCGAGCGGCCTGGGACGCGCGACCGCGGCGCGGTTCGCCGACGAAGGGGCACAGGTCGCCGCGCTCGATTTGCGCGAGCCGGACGACGTACCGGCCGGCGGCCTCGCGCTCGCGAGCGACGTCGCCGACCAGCCCAGCGTCGAGCGCGCCGTCGCGCGGGTGAAGGAGCGGTTCGGGCGGATCGACGTCCTCGCGCACTTCGCTGGGATCACGAAGGACGCGCTGGCGAGCAAGATGACGCTGCAGCAGTGGGACGACGTCATCCGGGTCAACCTGACGGGAACGTTCGTCGTGGCACAGATCGCCGCGCGCGAGATGGAGGACGGCGGCGCGATCGTGCTGACCTCGTCGCGCTCGTACCTGGGCAACGTCGGGCAGGCCAACTACGCGGCGTCGAAGGGCGGCGTCGTCTCGCTGACGCGCACGCTCGCGCTCGAACTCGGCAAGCGCGGGATTCGCGTGAACGCGCTGGCACCGGGGTTCATCGAGACGCCGATGACCGATGCCGTTCCCGACCGCGTGCGCGAGAAGGCGGTCGCGTCGATCCCGCTGGGGCGGATCGGCCAGCCCGACGAGATCGCGGCCGTCGCGGCGTTTCTCGCCAGCCACGAAGCCAGCTACGTCACCGGCCAGACGCTGCTGATCGACGGCGGCCGGACCGTCGGGCTCGGCCTCGCGTAGCGTGCCGCGCTTCTACGAGGACCTCGCTGTCGGCGACGAGATCACGACACCGGCGCGCACGATCACCGAGACCGACGTCGTCCAGTTCGCGCAGCTGACGGGCGACTGGAACCCGATCCACACCGACGCCGAGTTCGCGAAGGCGACCGTGTACGGGCAGCGGCTCGCGCACGGGCTGCTCGGGCTCGCGTTCGCGGTCGGCCTGCTCGACCGGACCGGCGCGTTCAGCGGAAGCGTCATCGCGAACCTCGGGATCGCCGACTGGAAGTACCCGAAGCCGCTGTTCATCGGCGACACGATCCGCGTCGCGGTCACGATCACGGAGAAGCGGCTGACCTCGGACGGGACGCGCGGGATCGTCGGCCGGCGCTTCACCGTGCGCAACCAGCGCGACGAAGTCGTCCAGGAAGGGTCGAGCCCGGTGATGATCCGCCTGCGCCCGGCGTGATCCGCCTCGTCGAGGCGCCCGACGAGGTCGCCGGGATCGTGGCCCGAATCACCTGACGCGGATGGCGCGTCTCCTGTTCTGCCTCGTCGCCGCGGTCGCGGCTGCGGCGCTGACCGACCCCTTGGTCGAGGGCGCCTCGAACGCGGGCTGGTTCGGCCTGGGCAGCTTCACCGACCACAGCATGCTCGACGTCGTCCCCACGCTGCTCGTCGGCGCGGTTCTGGGCGCGTTCTACGTCGCGTGCAGCGCTCGGCCGTTGCTTTCGGCCCGCGTGCGTGCGGTTCGCGACGTCGCGGCGCGGCCGCTCGCGCCGCTGTTTCCGGCGATCTTCGCGCTGCAGCTTGCCGTGTTGTTCGCGATCGAGTCCGTCGAGCAGGTCGTCGTCTACGGCCATCCGCTGGGCGGCGCGATCTGGCTCGGCGGTCCGGTCGCGGTCGCACTTGCCGCGCACGCCGTCGCGTGCGTCGTTCTGACCGTGCTCGTCGCTCGCGCGCTTCGCGCGTTGACCGGCGTTGCGGTGCGAATCGCGCGCCGGGTCCTCGTTGTCCGCGGCGCTCGAGCGCTCAACGTGTTCCGTTTCGTACGCCGCGCGCCGGCCGCTGCGCTCGTGCAGCGCTCACATCCGCTCGCCACGCGCGCCGGAAAGCGCGCACCCCCGTTCCTCGCCGTCGCGTAAACTCGCCGCTACCGTGACGCTCGCGGCGCGCGCTTCGGCGCCGGCGCCGCCTCCCGAGGACTTCCGTGAAACGATACCTTCTCGCCGCCGGCCTGGTCGCCGTCGGCATCGTCGGCGCGGTGTTCGCCTATCTGCGCACCCCGCTGCACGACTCCATCCAGCACGCGATCGCGCAGCGCTCGGCCGATTCGGCCTTCCACGCGCGCCGGATCAACGTGCTGCTGCTCGGCTATCAGGCCGACGAGGGAAACTCCGACACCCTGATTTTGGCCCACCTCGACATCGAGCGGCGCATGGCGACGCTCGTCTCGATCCCGCGCGACACGTGGGTCGACATCCCCAAGCTCGGCCACGCGAAGATCAACGCCGCGATCGGCGCCGGCGGGCCGGCGACCAGCGCGAAGGTCGTGTCGGCGCTGATGGGAACGCCGATCGACGCGACGATCGCCGTGGAACCCGAGGGCGCCAAACAACTCGTCGACGCGATGGGCGGGATGAACGTCAACGTCGAGTCCGACATGGACTATGACGACAACTACGGCAACCTGCACATCCACTTGAAGAAGGGCGAGCAGTACCTAACCGGCGGCCAGGTGCTGGGCTACCTGCGTTTCCGGCACGACGCGGAGTCGGACTGGGGCCGCGTGCGGCGCCAGCAGACCATACTCAAGTCGCTGATCGACCAGATGAGCCTTCCGCAGAACTGGGCGAAGCTCCCCAAGCTCCTGGAGCTCGCCCGCAACGACGTCAAGACGACGCTGAACGACCAGCAGTTGGCCGCGCTGATGGAGATCTATCGCGGCGTCCCGGACGAGAACATCCGCACGTTCACCCTGCCGGGCCGGCCGGCGTTCGTCGGCGACGCCTCGGTCGTGCTGGTCGACGAGCGCTGGGCGAAGGCCATCGGCAAGCTGCTGTTCGCGCGGGCCGAGCCGCCGCAGGAGCCGGTCCTCGTCGTCGATGCGACCGGCCAGCCCGACTGGGGCCGAACCGTCGTCGCGGCCCTGCGCGGTGGCGGCTGGAACGTCCCGACCTTCGTCGTCCAACCGGCGAAGGAGCAGACCGTCGTCGCGGGCGGCGACCCGGCCTCGGCTCTCCTGGCGGCGGCGGTCGGCTGCCCCCGCACCCCGAAGGCGAAGGACGCGACCATCGTGCTCGGGACCGACTCCACGCCGCGCCGGGAATGAGGCGGGCCGGGTGCAGGAACCCGCTCGTTGACGCTCCTCCCGGGAGATGGTATGCTTCGGAGGTTCCGGCCGACCCGCCGTGGTTCGGCCGCTTTCGTGTGCGTTCCGGAGTACTGAGTGCCGACGATCTCCCAGCTGGTCCGTAAGGGCCGCGAGAAACAGCAGAAGAAGGTGAAAACCCCGGCGTTCCGCGTCGTCTCGACCGGACCCAAGCCGGGCCACCCCGACCTGCCCAACCGCACCTTCGAGGTGGCGGGGAACCCGCAGCGCCGCGGCGTCTGCACTCAGGTCAAGACGATCACCCCGAAGAAGCCGAACTCGGCGCTCCGTAAGGTCGCGCGCGTCCGCCTCACCAACGGTGAGGAGGTCACGGCCTACATCCCGGGGATCGGGCACAACCTCCAGGAGCACTCGGTCGTGCTGATCCGCGGCGGCCGCGTCAAGGATCTCCCCGGCGTGCGCTACCACATCATTCGCGGCACGCTCGACACCTCGGGCGCCGCGAACCGCAAGCAAGGCCGCTCGAAGTACGGCGCCAAGCGCAACGTGAAGAAGAAGTAAGGAAGCCCGCTCGACATGCCGCGTAAGGGTCCGGTCCCGAAGCGACCGATTCTCCCCGATCCCAAGTTCGGTTCGAAAGTGCTCTCGCGCTTCATCAACAAGGTGATGCTGCGCGGGAAGAAGTCGGTCGCCGAGCTGATCACGTACGACGCGCTCGAGATGATCGCGACCAAGACCGGCCGCGACCCGATGGACGTTTTCACGCAGGCGCTCGGGAACGCGATGCCGCTGGTCGAGGTTCGTCCGCGGCGCGTCGGCGGTGCGACGTACCAGGTGCCGATGGAGGTCCGCCCGGACCGCCGTCAGGCGATGGCGATGCGCTGGCTGATCGGGTACGCGCGTCAGCGCCCCGGCAAGTCGATGACCGAGAAGCTCGCGAACGAATTGATGGACGCCGCCAACAACCAGGGCGCGTCGATCAAGAAGCGCGAGGACACGCACAAGATGGCCGAGGCCAACAAGGCCTTCGCCCACTACCGCTGGTGAGCGGCCCACTCCACCTGTAACTGTAAATCATGGCACTCAAGCGCGAATATCCGCTGGACAAGACCCGCAACATCGGGATCGCCGCCCACATCGACGCCGGCAAGACGACGGCGACGGAGCGGATTCTTTTCTATACCGGCCGGACGCACAAGATCGGCGAAGTCCACGACGGCGCTGCGACCATGGACTGGATGGTCCAGGAGCAGGAGCGCGGGATCACGATCACATCCGCCGCGACGGCGTGCACCTGGCGCGACACGCGCATCAACATCATTGATACGCCAGGCCACGTTGACTTCACGGTCGAGGTCGAGCGCTCGCTCCGCGTCCTCGACGGCCTCGTCGCGCTGTTCGACTCGGTCGCTGCGGTGCAGCCGCAGTCCGAGACCGTGTGGCGCCAGGCGAACAAGTACGCCGTCCCGCGCATCATCTTCGTCAACAAGATGGACCGCATGGGCGCGGACTTCTTCAACTGCGTCCGCCAGATTCGCACGCGCCTCGGCGCGCCGGCGACGCCGATCCAGGTACCGATCGGTGCCGAGGGCGACTTCCTGGGCGTCGTCGACCTGTTCACGATGAGCAAGATCGTCTACACCGACGACCTCGGCTCGACCATGGATCACGTCCCGGTCACCGAGGCCGACGGCGAGCTGTACACGACCGCGCAGGAATGGCGCCAGGCGCTGATCGAGGCGATCGCCGAGCAAGACGACGCGCTGCTCGAGATGTTCTTCAACGGCGAGGAGATCCCGGTGGAGCGTCTGCACAAGGCGCTGCGCGGTGCGACGATCGAGGGCAAGGTTCTGCCGATGCTCTGCGGCTCGGCGTTCAAGAACAAGGGCGTGCAGCCGCTGCTCGACGCCGTCGTCGACTTTCTCCCCTCGCCGCTCGACGCGAAGCCGATCATCGGCCGCGACCCGAAGTCGGAAGACGAGATCAGCCGCAAGCCGGCCGACGA
>JAFAMK010000449.1 GCA_019233415.1 Vulcanimicrobiota bacterium | reverse complement strand
CTCGGTCGAGCCGAGATACTGGAAGAACGTCTGCGTGTGGCCCTGCGGGTCGTGCGGGACCGGGTGCGCGGGCGTCATCCCGAGCGCGAGGTTCGCGTACGAGCGCGAGTAGACGAGGATCGTCAGGATCAGCCCGATCGACGTGCGCGGGATGATCGAGGCGGGCCGCTGCGTCTCCTGCGCGGCCTGCGAGATCGACTCGAGCCCGACGAACGAGATGATCGCGAGCGACGTGCCGAGCAGCAGGTGGTCGGCGCTCGGCCAGTACGCGGTCATCGCGTGGACGAGCAGGTCGGGGTTGAACGCGAACAGGAACCCGAAGAAGAGGATCGACGTCTCGCTGAGGACGTCGAGCGCCGAGACGAAGCCGTTGAACGTCGTCGACTCGCGCACACCGATCACGTTGAGCATGCACAGCCCCGCGATCAGGCCGAAGGCGACGGCGAAGTGGACCCACGGGTGCGCCGTGAGCGCGAGCGCCGGCACGAGCTGCGCGAGATAGTCGACGCACGACCAAGCGAAGAGCGTGATGTCGATCGTGAAGTCGAGCAGCACCGCCCAGCCGGCGACGAAGCCGAACACGTCGCCGAGGCCGCGCATGACGAAGTACTGGCCGCCGCCCGCGACCGGGTACGTCGACGCAAGCTCCGTGTACGCGAGGCCGATGCAGACGTAGACGATCCCGGCGAACAGGAACGCAACGTTCGAGCCGCCGGCCGCCGCGCCGAGCACGAGCCCCAGGCCGACGAAAATATCGGCGCCGACGTCGCTGTAGCCCCACGAGAACGAACCCCAGGGCGTGACGGCACGCCGGAGCGTCGGCTTGGCGGGCATGCCGTCAGCGGGTGCGGATCAGCGTCCGCTGGAGCGCGTAGAGCAGCCGTTCGCCCTCTTCCAGCTCCTTGAACATCGAACGTCCGCGAAAGGTCGGGAGCGCCTCGGTCAGGATGTCCACCGCGTCGTTGAGTTCGCGCCGGTTCGCGACCGCGCCCTGGCTCTCGTCGTCGTTGCTTTTTTGCAGGATCATCGTAGCAAACTTGAGCGCGGTTTTCGCGCACTCGACTTCGTTCTTCGCCTCGGCGAACGCGTGCAGCGCGGCGCGGTACGCGCGCGTCGCCTCGGGGTAGTCGTGCTTGCGCGTCGCGAGCATTCCGGCGAGCGTCTCGGAGTAGCCGACGTCGACCGCGCGCGAGCGGCTGAACGTGCGAGCGAGGACTTCGCGCGCGTCGGCCTCGACCGTCTTGCGCGACTCCTCTTGCGTCGGGGTCAGCTTCGGCTTGCCGCGCCCCGGCGCCGTTTGCGCCGGCGGTTGCTGCATGGCGGGATCGGCCGGCACGGAGGGACCTTCGCCGAGCAGCGCGCGCAGCTCGGCGACGGCTTCCTGCGCGCTCTGGTAGCGGCGGTCCGGTTCCTTCTCGAGCAGCTTGAGGATGATGCGCTCGATTTGCATCGGAACGGCGCGGTTGACGCTGCGCGGCGGCGGCGGCGCCTCGTTGACGTGGCCGAAGATCACCGCGACCAGGTCGTCGGTCTCGCTCTTGAACGGCAACGAGCCGGTGAACGTCTCGTAGAGCATCACGCCGACCGAGTAGAGGTCGCTGCGGGCGTCGGCCGATTTGCCGAGAAAGCGCTCGGGCGGCAGGTACGCGATCGTGCCGACGATCTCGCCGACGCTGGTCGCGCTCGACATGTCGGTCATCCGGCGCGCCAGGCCGAAGTCCATCACCTTGACCGCGCCGTTCGGCAGCACCATGACGTTGGCCGGCTTCACGTCGCGGTGGACGACGCCGTTCGCGTGCGCGTACGCGAGCGCATCCAGAATCTCGATGTAGTGGCGGATCGCCGTGTGGACGGTCAGCTCTTGCGCGGGCACCGCGGCCAGCGTGCGCCCGTCGACGAGCTCCATCACGATGAACGACCAGCCGCCGTCGCGGCCGGCGTCGTACACGGCGACGACGTTGCGGTGGTTGAGCCGCGCCATCGAGCGCGCCTCGCGCAGGAAGCGGTCGCGCTCGCTGTCGTCGCGCTCGGTCAGCACCTTGATCGCGACCGCGCGGTCGAGCACGACGTCGACGCCGCGGTAGACGTCGGCCATCCCGCCGCGCCCGAGCAGCGCGTCGACGCGGTAGCGCCCGGCGAGGGTTTGGCCGTCGAGCGCGTTCACGCAAACGCTCCGCGGTGCAGCCGCGCCCCGTTGGCGTCGACGGTGACGACGTCGAAGCGCGCGCGGGCGCGCGGCGCCGCGACCTGCAGCCAGTCGCAGGCGAGCGCGCGCAGCGTCGCGCGCTTGCGCGCATCGACCGCGCGCGCGGCGCTGCCGTAGCTTCCGTTCGCGCGCGCCTTCACTTCGACGAAGACGACCGTCGCGCCGTCGCGCGCGACGATGTCGATCTCGCCGCCCGGCAGGCGCACGTTGCGCCCGACGATGCGGTAGCCCTGCGCCTCGAGCAGCGCCGCCGCGGCGTCTTCGCCCGCGCGCCCGAACTCCGAGCGGGTCACAGCGCAGCGGCCTCTTCGTCGGCGGCGAACTCGGCCATCCCGGGAAGCGCGTCCCAGGCGGCGCGCACGCGCCAGAACGCGAGCCGGTGCTCGGGGCACGGACCGTGCGACTTCAGCGCGGCGATGTGCTGCGGCGACGCGTAGCCCTTGTGCGAATCGAAACCGTAGTTCGGATAGACGTCGTGCAGCGCGACGAGCAGCGCGTCGCGATGAACCTTCGCGACGATCGACGCCGCGGCGACCGTCGCGCACTTCGCGTCGCCTTTGATCACCGGCTCCTGCGCGCCGCTCCACGACTTGATCCGCACCGCGTCGGTCAGCAAGTACTCGGGCTTCACGCTGAGCGCCGCGAGCGCGCGCTCCATCGCGAGGATGCTGGCCCAGTAGATGTTGATGCGGTTGATTTCCTCGACGCTGGCCTCCCCGACCGCCCACGCGACGCAGCGCTCCTTGATCTCGACCGCGAGCGCCTGGCGCATCTCGGGCAGTACCTGCTTCGAATCGTTGAGCCCGCGCAGCTTGAGCGGGCCGTCGGCGACGACGCAGGCCGCGACGACCGGACCGGCGAGCGGCCCGCGGCCGACCTCGTCGATGCCGCCGATGAGCCGGTAGCCCGACGCGTTCGCGCGCTCCTCGAAGAGGTGCAGACGGTTCAGCCGGCGCCGCTCGCGCTGCGTCGCGTTGCGCTTCTTGCGGCGCGTCTCCTCGGCGCTCGCCACTAGGCGGCCTCCGGGCGCTCGAACGTGATCCGCCCGAACTTCGCGTCGTTGAAGTCTTTGAGGAACGCGCCGGCCGCGTTGTGCAGGTCGACCTCGCCGCCGCGCCGCGCGAAGCCGCGCGCGCGCGCGTACGTCTCGAGGTCGGGAACGTCGAGGTGCGGACGGTTCGCATGCGCCCAGGCCACGAACTGCGCGACGACCTCTTCGGCGTCGAACCGCTCGCGCGGCAGCGCGCCGGTCAGCGCGAGCTGCCATTGTGCCTGCGGTGTCGCGATCTTCGGAACCAGGATCCCGGGCGTGTCCATCACCTCGAGCTTCGGCCGGACGCGGAACCACTGGAGCGACCGCGTCACCCCCGCCTTGTCCTCGGTCCGCGCCGCCGTGCGGCGGAGCAGCCCGTTGATGATCGAGGATTTGCCGGTGTTCGGTATGCCGACGACCATCGCCCGCGTCGTCCCGCGCTCCGCCGTCAGCGCGTCGAGCGCCCCGGCGATCCGCTTCACCGACCCCTGGTCCTTTCCGTTCACCGCGACGGCGGTGCGCCCGTGCTCGGCGTGCCACACCATCCATTCCCGCGTCGCATGCGGGTCGGCAAGGTCCTCCCGCCCCAGCACGACGATCCGCGGCTTCCGCGCCGCCAGCTTATCCAGCTCCGGATTGGCCGACGACGCCGGCAGCCGCGCATCGACGACTTCGATGAGCAGGTCCACGATACGCAGCCGCTCCCCCAGCTTGCGCATCGCCTGCGCCATATGGCCGGGGTACCAGTTGATAGCCGCCTGCAGCGTGCGGCGCTCCGGCCCAGCCTGCGCGCCCCCCACCGCTTCGCGGCGGGGCCCCCCATCCGAGCTCGCAATGAACTCTTCGGGCAATTCGCGATTCTGCTGCGCTCGCTCCGCCGCCATGTCCTCGTCGTCGTGGCTCGGCATTGCTAGACGCGGCGGGGAGGCCAGATGCCGACGACCGCTTTGCCGATCACGTCGGACTCGTTCAGCACGCCCCAGTTGCGCGAGTCGTCGCTGTCGGCGCGGTTGTCGCCGAGGACGTAGTACGCGTGCGGCGGGACGACGACGGGCGGCGCGCTGCGCCGGTCGCGGAAGCGCACGTACGGTTCGGCCAGCTCCCGCCCGTCGATCGAAACGACGCCGTCGCGCACCTCGACGCGCTCGCCGGGAAGCCCGACGATGCGCTTGATGTACGTCTCGGTCGTCGGACCGTCATGCCGGAACGCGACGACGTCACCGCGGCCGATCGCGCCGAACCGGTAGGCCAGCGTGTTGATGAGAACCAGCTCGCCGGATTGCACGCGCGGCTCCATGGAGAGCCCCTGCACCGGCGAGGTCCGCATGAAGAATGCGAGCGCGATGAGCACCAGCACGACCAGCTGCGCCGAGAGCGAAACGACGGTCCGCGCCTTCGCCACGCCGAGTCAGGTTCGCCGATTCGCGCGCATTTCCCATCGTTCGTGCGCCGCGCGCGCGAATCAGTGGAGAATGCGGATACGGTTCAGCGGCCAGAACAGGAGGAAGGCATGGCCGGTGAAGCTGGCCTTCTCACCCTTGCGCTGGCCGCTCTGGAACGTGCCGGAGGCTTGCGCGAAACCCCAGATGTGGGAGTCTTCAGAATTGGTGCGGTTGTCGCCGAACATCAGGTAGCAGCCGGCGGGGATGCGGTCGGGTGCCGACCACTTCTCGCGCGACGGGATGTTCGCAGAGACGGGATCGAGCGGAACGCCGTCGACGTAGACGCCGTAATTCTTGACTTCGAGCTCGTAGTTCGGCTTTTCCATCACGTACGGCTCGTTCAGCGCGACACCGTTGCGATAGACGACGCCGGCGTGGACGCGAATCTGGTCGCCGGGAAGCCCGACGGTGCGCTTGATGAAGTCGTTCGTGCTGGTGACCGGCGGCGGGAAGACGACGATGTCGCCCTCGTGCGGCCGCGTGAAGCGGTACTCGAACTCGTTGACGAGCAGCACGTCGTGCACTTGCAGCGTGGGCTCCATCG
Source organism: Vulcanimicrobiota bacterium (assembly GCA_019233415.1). Taxonomy (GTDB): domain Bacteria; phylum Vulcanimicrobiota; class Vulcanimicrobiia; order Vulcanimicrobiales; family Vulcanimicrobiaceae; genus Vulcanimicrobium. The sequence continues at coordinate 655 of JAFAMK010000449.1, read as the reverse complement.
ACCCGCTAGGGATGAAGAACGTCCGCACCACGAACGTGATGAGGAACAGCGCGACGAGCCCGGCGACGATGAACGCGTCGAGGTACTCGCGGATGACCGTGCGCGTCGAGGGGGCGCGCGCCTCGCCGCCGACGCCGACGGTCACCGGGGCCGTCACGCCGATGCTGATCGCAACGCGAACGATCGCGAAGACCGCGATCAGGGCGAGCAGTTCGAGCGGGGTCACGAGGGAGACCGCCTTACTTGGCGGTCTTGCGCTCCGGCTTGCGTTCCTTGATGCGGGCGGCCTTGCCGACCTTCTCGCTCAAGTAGTACAGGCGCGCACGCCGCACGATGCCGCGCTTCGAGACCTCGATGCGGTCGACGCGGGGGCTGTGCAGCAGGAACGAGCGCTCGACGCCCACGCCGTGCGCCACGCGGCGAACCGTGATCGTCTCGCCGAGCCCGCCGCCCTTGCGGACCGTCACGACGCCCTCGAACATCTGGATGCGCTCTTTGCCGCCCTCGATGACCTTCGAGTAGACCTTGACGGTATCGCCCGGGCGGAACTCCGGGACGTTCGGCTTCTCCTGTTCCTTCTGGATCAGGTCGAGTACGTTCATGACAGCTCTCTGACGAACAGCGAAAACCCCACCGGCACGCCGGCGGACAACCT
>JAFAMK010000417.1 GCA_019233415.1 Vulcanimicrobiota bacterium | reverse complement strand
ATCGTCGACAGCGCCGCCGCGATCACGATGCAGCGCAAGGCCGTGCGCGCCGTCGTCGTCGGCGCCGACCGCATCGCGCGCAACGGCGACACCGCGAACAAGATCGGCACGTACGGCGTCGCGATCGCCGCCGCGCACCACGGCATTCCGTTTTACGTCGCCGCGCCACGCTCGACGTTCGACTTCTCACTCGCCTCAGGCGATCTGATTCCGATCGAAGAACGCGCCGCCGACGAAGTCCGGATCGCGCACGACGATCCCGTCTTTAATCCGGCATTCGACGTGACGCCGGGCCGCCTCATCACCGGAATCATCACCGAGTACGGCGTCCTCCCGCCGCCGTACACCGACAGCATCGCCGACCTCGAACACCGTCCGAGTCTCTCCGCGCTCGCGCGCCCGTGAAATACTACGAGTTCCTCGACAAGCAGCCGAAGATCGACGGACTCGTGATCGTCGAGGGCGAGGACCCGATCCTCGCCCAGCGCGCGCTCGACGCGGTGCTCGACCGGCTGCTTCCCGAAGACATGCGCGCGCTGAACTGCGACGTGATCGACGGCCCCGAGGCCGAGTCGATCGGACGCGCGGCGGGCGACGCGATCAACGCGATGCCATTTCTCGCGGAGCGGCGCGTCGTCGTCGTGCGCAACTGCCAGCGGCTGCGCGCGCAGCCGCGGCGCGACCTATGGGCGGTCGCCGAGAACGTCCCGGCTGGAAACACGCTCGTCCTCGAAGACCTCTTTCCTCCGGCGAAAAAGACGAAGCCCGAGCCCTACGGCCAGCTCGCCGGCCGCAAGGCGCTGCGCATCGACACGACGCCGAACGCCGACGTGCGCGAACGCTTCGTGCGCGAGACGCTGGAGCGGCTCGGCGCGAAGGCGCAGCCCCGCGTGATCGCGATGCTGTCCGACGGCGAGTCGGACCTCGGCGCGATCCAGAACGATCTCGAGAAGCTTGCGCTCGGCGGCGGGACGATCACCGTCGCGGACCTCGAGCGCGAAAGCCTGAGCGTCGAGGACCCGAAGGCGTGGCAATACGCGGCAGCAGTCGTCGAGGGCCGTCCCGACGACGCCCTGGCGATCGCGTTCGACTTGTTCGCGAACGACCCGCGCGGCGCGGCGATCCCGCTGGCGAGCGCCCTGGCCGGGGAGTTCGCGCTGCTGTGGGAGCTGGCGCGGCCTGGGGGCGGCGACCTTCCCCCGCGCCACCGCTGGCGCGAGCGTGCCCTGCGGCCGATCGCGCGCCGCATCGGCGAGCGGCGCGCCCGCTACGGCTACGAGGCGGCGGTCCGGGGCTTCGAGGTCGTGGTCACCGGCCAGATCGACGATCCCCGGGCCATGATCGAGCTACTGACCGCTGATTTGGGTGCGCGGCTCGCTCCGTCGCGCTGACAAACCGGAGGATTCGCTCTCACTCAAATCCAAGGTCGGCCCCGGAACGCGACTTCGCAATTTCGGCGAAGCCGCGTCGTCGCTCGCCCTCGGTCCTTTCTTGAGAGGTCGCTCCACGCATGCGTAGTCTCCTCGCCCGTCTGGCCGTCCTGAGCGCGTTCGCCGTGTCGCTTTCCGCCTGTTCCAACGGGAACGGGTCGACACTGCCGTTCGCGGGTCCTCCGAACAACGCCGGCGGGACGTCCGGCACCGTCCAAACCGGTTCGAACGGCCAGGCTCTGATTCGTTTCGTCCAAGGTTCGCCGGACTATGCCAAGGTCGACGTCTGCATCGATCAGGCATCGTTTGGCATCACGACGCCGGTCGTGGCCTATGGAGCCGCATCAAGTATCTTCGCCATCGCTGGCGGCATCAACCACACGATTGCCGTGTACCCGACTGCCGGCGCGTCAGCCGGTGCGGAATGCGCGACGGCACCTGGCCCGTACTTCGGCACCGCGCCGATTAAGACGACGACGCTCAACGTCGGTTCGAACGTCCGCTGGAGCGTGGTCCTCGGCGGCACCGGCGCCGGCAAGACGCTCGGCTTCTACATCTTCAACGAACCGACGTACGTCATTCCCCCGCCCGGCGCGGTGACGCTGGCGTACAACGCCGCGCCCACCTACAGCGCGCTCCCGGCGAACGCGAACAAGTCGGTCGGCTTCGGCTACACCGCGACGGCGGGCGGCCCGGTAACGACGCTGACCGGCGCGGGAAGCGTCGCCCCCGCAAAGGTCACGACGGGCGTCGCGACGTCGGTGATCGGTGCACCGGTTGCGTCGGGCCTCGCAGTCGTCCCACCAGCAACGTTCGTGGACGGCGCCGGCGTAACGACTGGCGCGATCGTGCAGGTCGGCTTTGCTCCCGCTCCGAGTGCCTCGACAACTGGCCAACCGTACGTGGTTCAGTTGTACGCGATCGACGCTGCTGCTGGTGGGCTTGCGCTCGTGGCGGTCCTCGACCAAGTCCTCGGGTACGGCTTCTAGGCTCGGGGACGGCAGCTGCAAAGGGGAGGGAGGCTTCGTATGCAGCCTCCCTCCCCTAACTATTTGGGCGCTACCGCGACTCGTTGGAAGACTTCGAACACTAGCGCCACTCCTGCGATGCCAAATTGACCCTCACCAAGTAGATCGGCTGCGTCGCAGCCCGGGAAGTCCGGGTACCACTGCACCTGCGACTGAGAGAGTGCCTCATCGGCCGAAAATGTGAAGCTGTATTCGGAGCCGATGCGTCGCTGAGCAACTGCATCGTAAATCTCTGCTAGCGTGGTCGGCGGCTGCCACGGCAAAATTGGAAGGCGAAATATGCCTGAGCCGCCGATGGTAACATGGTTTGTGTTGGAGAAGACATTAGGCGCACCTAAGCCAGGAATCGGGTCTGCCGGCCCTCCCACCGACGTACCCATCCACGGGATCGCGTTTCCCCCTGGGATCGATGCGAAATACGAAAATGGCTGGCATTGATTGACGACGGATCTTATTTCATCAATTCGAAACAACAGTTCATTAGCCGAGGAAGTCGCATCTGCAGGGATTTGAAAGCCAAAGCTTGGCTCCAATTCTATATCCTGTATCGCGTCTATGTATGAGCAAGTGTTCTGGTTGCCGGTGTCCTCGCATTGAACCGCCGGGAGCACGTATTTCCAGAACGTTTGGCTCGCCTGATCCACTATGCGCCGATAACATCCGCCGCTCTCAATCAAGTCGCAGGACGGTAACGACGTCGGTGGCGGCGTCGGTGATGTTGATCCCGACGAACTGACGCTGACCGTGACCGAATCGGCCGA
>JAFAMK010000414.1 GCA_019233415.1 Vulcanimicrobiota bacterium | reverse complement strand
CGCCAGCTCGCAACGTCGTAATTCCGGGTAAGGAGGGGACGCGATGATCCCACGTTCCGTCGCGATCCTCTCCTTTGAGGGACCGGATCGCTATTCGTCGATCGGTGGTTTGGCGACGCGCGTCAGCCAGCTCGCGCGCGCGCTCGGCGCCGCAGGACACGACGTGCAGCTCGTCTTCGCCGGTGATCCGCACGCCAAGCCCGTCGAACAGACGGATCCGGGCGTGACGCTGCGGCGCTGGTCGCAGTGGATCTCCGCGCAGCACCCCCGCAACGCCTACGACGGCGAGGTCGGAAAGGTGCACGACTGGGAGGCCAGTCTGCCGCCGTGGATCATCGACGAGCAGCTCGTGCCTGCGCAGGCGCGCGGCGAGCGCGTGCTCGTCATCTGCGAGGAGTGGCAGACGGCGAACGTCGCGATCGCGATCGACCGGCTCGCGCGCGAGCGCGGCCTGCGCCCGGACCTGACGCTGCTCTGGAACGCGAACAACACGTACGGCTTCGACCGCATCCACTGGCCGACGCTGACGCGCGCCGCCGCGATCACCGCGGTCAGCAAGTACATGAAGTTCGAGCTCGCGCAGTGGGGCGTCCATGCGCTCGTGATCCCGAACGGGATCGACGGCGCGCTGCTCAGCGGCGCCGATCCCGAGCGCGCGGCGGCCCTGCGCGCGGCGTTCGGCGACCGCAAGACGTGCGTGAAAGTCGGCCGCTTCGACCCCGACAAGAACTGGCTCCAAGCGATCGACGCGCTCGCCGACGTGCGTGCCGGAGGGATCGACGCGCGGCTGATCGTGCGCGGCGGGCGCGAGCCGTACGGCGACGTCGTCTTCGGCCGTGCGCGCGAACGGCATCTCGGCGTCGCGCGGCTCGAATACGAAGGAAGCGATTGGCGCGAGCTGGCGCAGCGGCTGGCCTACTGCGACACGCCGGTCGTGCACGTGCGCGCGTTCCTCGAAGAAGCGACGCTCTTCGCGCTCTACGCCGCCGCCGATGCTGTGCTCGCGAACAGCGGGAAGGAGCCGTTCGGGCTCGTCGGGCTAGAAGTGATGGCGGCGGGTGGCGTCACCGTGTGCGGCGCGACCGGTGAGGAATACGCCGACCCGTTCGTCAATGCCCTCGTCTGCGACACCGCCGACGGCCGCGAATTGGCGACGTACCTGCGCGCGTTGTTCGCCGATCCCGTGCTCGCCGACGAGCTGCGCCGCAACGGCGCGGAGACGGCGGCGCGCTACACCTGGCACAACGTGCTCGAAGCCCTCGACCGCAAGATCGCATACGTCGACGCGATCGCGAAGTAGCGCGCCATGGCGAAGACGATCCTGGTCACCGGCGGGAGCCGCGGGATCGGTGCGGCGATCGTCCGTCGCGCTGCCGCCGACGGGTACGACGTCGCGTTCACGTACGCGAGCGAACGTGGAGCGGCCGACGCCGTCGCCGAAGCGGTCACCGCGGCCGGGCGGCGCGCGCTCGCGTACAACGCCGACATGGCGCGCGAGGCAGACGTGCTCGAAGCGTTCGCCGCGATCGACGAGGAGCTGGGTCGGCTCGACGCCGTCGTCCTCAACGCCGGGATCACCGGCGCGTTCACGCGCGTCGATTCGCTCGACGTCGCGACGCTCGAACGCGTCTTCGCGGTCAACGTCACCGGCGCGTTTCTCTGCGCGCGCGAGTCGGTACTGCGCATGTCGACCGCGCACGGCGGTGCAGGCGGCGCGATCGTGACCATCTCGTCGCGCGCGGCGACGCTGGGCGCGCCCGGCGAGTATGTGCACTACGCGGCCTCGAAGGCAGCTGTCGACACGCTGACGCGCGGGCTCGCAAAGGAAGTCGCGGCCGAGGGGATTCGCGTCAACGCGGTCGCGCCGGGGCTGATCGACACCGAGATTCACGCGCGCGCCGGGAAGCCCGAGCGCGCGCAGCTGATCGCGCCGCAGATTCCGATGGGCCGCGTCGGGACCCCGGACGAGGTCACCGACGCGGTAATGTGGCTGCTCTCGCCGGCGGCGTCCTATGTCACCGGCGCGGTCGTGGACGTGTCGGGAGGCCGCTGACCGAGCCTGCGACTAACGCCGTCGACAAGCGGCGCCGATCATGGTATGGTCTCTGATGGCCCTCGTTCCGCGAGGGCATTTCCTTGCGCGATCTTTCGAAAATGACGATCGACCTCGCGCCCGCTTTTCGAAAGAAATATGCAGACCACATTTGACACGCTCGGGCTGAGCCCGGCGACCCTGCGTGCCGTGCGCGCGCTCGGCTTCACGGCCCCCACGCCGGTGCAAGCCGCCGCGATCCCGCCGGCGCTCCTCGGCAAGGATGTGCTCGCCAGCGCGCAGACCGGAACGGGCAAGACCGCCGCGTTCGGCCTGCCCCTGATCGAGCGGCTCGCCGCGCTCCCGCGCAAGAAGACACGCGCGCTGATCCTCGCGCCGACGCGCGAGCTGGCCGCGCAAATCGCCTCGCATCTGGCCGCGCTCGCGCAGGGCTCGAACCTGCGCGTCGCCGCGATCTACGGTGGCGTCGGCTTCGGCGGCCAAGTCGCCGCGTTCGCGCGCGGTACCGAGATCATCGTCGCGACGCCGGGCCGGTTGCTCGACCTCATCGGTCAGGGTTCGGCACGGCTCGGCGACGTCGAGCTGCTCGTTCTCGACGAGGCCGACCGCATGCTGGACATGGGATTCCTGCCCACGGTCAAGCGCATCGTCGGCGTGCTGCCGCAGCCGCGCCAGACACTGTTCTTCTCGGCGACGATCGCACCTGAAATACTGAAGCTGACGCGCGACTTGCTGCACGATCCGGTGCGCGTCGAGATGACCCCGCCGAGCGCGGCGAAGACGGCCGCCGGCATCACGCATACCGCGTACACGGTGTCGCAGCAGAGCAAGACCGATCTGCTCGTCGAGCTGCTCAAGGACAACAACATCTTCAGCGTGATCGCGTTCACGCGCACGAAGGCGCGCGCGAACCGGCTCGCGCTCGCGCTCGAGAAGCACAACGTTCCCGCGGAACGCATCCACGGCGACCGCTCACAGGCGCAGCGCACGCGCGCGCTCGCCGACTTCAAGCGCGGCAAGCTGCGCGTTCTCGTCGCGACCGACGTCGCGGCCCGCGGAATCGACATCGCGGACCTCGGCCACGTCGTGAACTTCGACGTCCCGATGGCGCCCGAGGATTACGTCCACCGCGTCGGCCGCACCGCGCGCGCCGAGGCGACCGGCGACGCGATCACGTTCGTCTCGCACGAAGAAGAACGGCTCTTCCGCGACATCGAAAAAGTCGTCGGCCGCCGCATCGACCGCTCGAAGCTCCCGGCGCTCCCGATCCCGCAGGCCGT
>JAFAMK010000382.1 GCA_019233415.1 Vulcanimicrobiota bacterium | reverse complement strand
AGGACAGGCTCGCCGCGCGCAGGTCCACCGCGAGACGAAGGAAACGCGGATCGACCTGCAGCTCGCGCTCGACGGCGGGCCGGTCTCCATCGCGACCGGCGTCGACTTCTTCGACCACATGCTCGGCGCGCTCGCGACGCACGCCGGCCTCGGATTCGAGCTGGCCGCGCGCGGCGACGGGATGGACCATCACCATCTGGTCGAAGACGTCGGGATCGCGCTCGGCCGCGCGATCGACGAGGCGCTCGGCGACAAGCGCGGGATCGCGCGCTTCGGCTCGATCGCGGTCCCGCTCGACGACGCGCTCGTGCAGTGCGCGGTCGATCTCAGCGGGCGGCCCTACCTGAACTACGACGTTCCGCTCTCGGTGCCGTCGCTCGGCGCGCTGCCGACGGAGCTGGTTCCGCACTTCTTTCGAAGCGTCGTCGACCACGGGAAGTTCAACCTGCACCTGCTGCGCTGGGCGGGGACGAACAACCACCACCTGTGCGAGGCGGCCTTCAAGGCGTTCGCGCGCGCGTTCGCGCAGGCGAAGCTGATCACCGCATCCGACGCCATTCCGTCGACGAAAGGCTTGCTTACCGAACGCGCGTGATTGTTCGTGCAACGGGGTACAGCGCCTGCGGGCACCCCGCCCGCGAACACCGTGCAGTCACCCCTTCACGTCATCAAGCTCGACGGATTCATCGACATCGCGCGCTACCCAGAGTTCCGCGACCTCTTCGAGCGCATTCCGCACGGCGCCGTGCTCGTCGACTTGAGCGACGCCGAAGGCGTGGACTCGATCTTCCTCTCCGAGCTGCTGCTCTTCAAGCGGCGGCACGTCGGCCGTGTCGCCGTCTTGATCCCCGAGCATGGGCTGCTCTGGCGCGTGTTCGAGATCGCGGGGATCGGCCGCCGGCTCGACGTCTTCACACAGCGGAAGGACGCGCTGCGCGCGCTCGATCAGCCCGACTGGCAAGCGATTTCCTGACTTCGCTCCCGGCGCGGCGCTCAGTTCCGCCGCTGCGCTTGCCGATGCGTCTACTTGTAAGACAAGAAGACAAGGGGGTTCTTCGTGCAGGCTTTGTCCGGGCGCTGGTTTGCAACGTCGATTCGGGGTCAGCTTTCGGCTGTCGTCGCGATCATCACGCTGATCTTCGTGATCGCGCTGGCGGCGACGCTCGCGGTCGTGAGCGCCCTCGGGCGCACGAACCGGCTGGTCACGGAGCAGCTCGTCCCGCAGCGCGACGCGGTCGCGAGCATGATGATGGCCGTGCGCGAGGTCAACAACGACTTCGCGTGGTCGGTCCTCGCGCCCGACCCGACCGTCTGGAAGCACTACGCCAGCGAACAGCCCCTGCACATCGCGCAGGTCGCGAAGGCGATCCAGCACGCGCGCGACGTCGTCCCGCCGGACACCCCCGAGCACGACTCGCTCGACAAGTTCGCGGCGTTCTGGAACGGCGACGGAACGCAAACGGGGATGGCCCAGCAGCTCGCCGGCTCGGCGCAGGCGATGCTGCGCGGCGACGTCAAAGCGGCGCGCGACCTCTCGAAGTGGACGGTCGACAGCGAGCACGAGTTCCAGTTCGAAGGCTATCTCGACCAGTCGAACGGGTTCTTCAAGATCATCGTCAAGCAAATCGACGAGGCGACGAACGCGACGATCCGGCTGCAGCGGCTGGCATTCGTCGTCGGGGTCGCGCTGGGCGCGGCGGGGCTGCTCCTCGGAACGCTGCTCGCGCTCTGGCTCGGGAGGTCGATCTCGGGGCGCGTGCGCGCGAGCGCCGCGGCGCTGCACGACGTCGTCGCCGAGGACTTCGACGCGCTCACGCAGGCGTTCCGCGCGCTCGCGGCCGGCCGGCTGGACGCCGGCTTCTCGGTCGCGCGCCGTCCCGCGCTGAAGGCGAACGGCCGCGACGAGCTGGCGCTGCTCGCCTCCAGCTACAACGACCTCGCGCACGGCCTCACGCAGATCGAGTCGGAGTTCGGGAGTGCGACCGCGCGGCTCGGCGCCCTGATCGGCGAGTCGGTCGCGGTCGCGCAGCGGCTCGGCGAGATGAGCGGACAGCTCTCGATCGGGATCGGCGAGAGCAAGAGCGCGATCAACGACGTCTCGCGCACGAGCGATTCGTCGGCCGCGGAAAGCCGGGTGACCGCCGAGGGCGTTTCGTCGGCCGGCGTCGCGCTGCGCCAGCTCAGCGACGCGGCGGACGGGATCGCGCAGGTCACCGCCGAGCAGGCCTCGTCGATCGGCGAGGCCGCGGCCGGCGTGCAGCGGCTCGACGAAGCGATCGTCGCGACCGCGTCGATCGCCGAGGAGCTGCGCGCGACGAGCGTCGGCGCAAGCGGTGAGGCGACCTCGGGCGCGCGCGCGGCCGGCGAGGCGGCGACCGCGATCCGCGAGATTCGCAGCCAGGCGCGCCGAGTCGAAGAGGTCGTGACGTCGCTCGCCGGGCGCTCGGAACTGGTCGGGACGATCGTCAGCACGATCGACGAGATCGCCGAGCAGACGAACTTGCTCGCGCTGAACGCTGCGATCGAGGCGGCGCGCGCCGGCGAGCACGGCCGCGGCTTCGCCGTCGTCGCCGACGAAGTGCGCAAGCTCGCGGAACGCTCGACCGGCTCGACCAAGGAGATTCGCGAGATTCTCTCGGCGATTCAGCGCGACGCGCAGCACGCGGCCGGCGCGATGGGCGAGGCGACCTCGGCGACGGAGCGCGGCCTCGCGCTCGCCGACCGGCTCACCGCCGCGATCGGGACGATCGAAGCAGCGGTCGCGCAGACCGACGCGGTCGCGAACGCGCTCGCCGAGCGCGTCGGCGCGATGCGGCTGTCCAGCACGCAGGTCACCCGCGGCGTGACGGTCATTTCCGACGGAATCAACTCGAACGCCGGCGCGGCCGAAGAGATCGGCGCGGCGGCGCGCGAGATCACCGTGACCGTCGAGCAGCTCGCGGGCGCCGCGCAGCGGCAGTCGGCCGGCGCGGAGCGCATCTCGGCCGCGAGCGCGGAACTGGCCGCGCAGATCGAGCAGATGGACGCGAGCGCGCACGAACTGCGCGAGCGCGCCGAGCACCTCACGCAGGCGAACGCGGCGTTCGCCGGCGGGAAAAACGGCGCGCTGGCGACGCTCAGCGGCGCGGACGAATTCGGTAGATCGCGCCCGCTGAGTCGTCGCTGACGAACAGCGAGCCGTCGTTCCCGACCGCGACGCCGGTCGGGCGGCAGGTGCGCGACCCGTCGGCGTTCTGGCACCCGCCGAGGAACTCGGTCCACTGCACGTCGGGATTCGTCCAGTCGACGGTCTTCGCGGGCATCGCGCCGCGGAACGCGACGAACGCGACGCGCGGGGGAACCGGCGGCGTGTGCCACGAGCCGTGCAGCGCGACGAATGCGCCGCCGCGGTAGCTCGCCGGGAACGCGTACTTCCCGTGCGCGTCGAGTGGATAGAAGACCGCGCCGATCGGCGTGTCGTAGCCGGGAAAGACCGCGCGCGGAACGACGACGTTCGCGCACGAGCCGCCCGCGATCGGCCGGCGGTCGTCGTAGCACGTCAGCCAGCCGTAGTCCGGCGTTCCCGCGTGCGCGCTGACGTCGTCGAAGATCTCGTACGGGTGCCCGTGCTCGAGCTCGTCGCGTCCCGCGACGCCGGCCCACACGTCGCCGGTCTCGGGCTGCACGGCGAGCGCGATCGCGTTGCGAATGTCGACCGCGCGCGCATGCATGTCCTTGCCGTCGGGCGTCATCGCCTGGATCGTCGCGCGCGTCGCGTCGAGTTCCGGCGAGCACGCGTTGCATGACGAGCCGACGCTCGCGTAGAGCACGCCCTTGCTCAGCGCGAGCGTCGTCGTGACGTGATCGCGCGCGACGCCACTCGTGCGCACGCTCGCGATCTTCTCCGGCGTGCCGCGCGCGGTGCGGTCGCCGGTGCGGTACGGCAGGCGGTACACGCCGAACTGGCCGCCGGCGTAGAGCGTGTCGCCCGCGATCAGCACCGACGCGACGGGCCGGTCGTCGAACGTCGCGAACCGGGCCGGCGCGCCGGCGCTTCCTTCCGCGTCGGGGACGACGTAGATCGCGTTCGTCGAAGTGCCGACGAACAGGTCGCCGTTCGGCGCGACCGCGAGTTCCCGCGCGCGTGCGACCGTCGCGATCTTCTCCGCGACGAAGCCGCTGGGCACAGTGACCTCCCCGGCCGCCGACGCAGGGCGCGCGGCCGGGCCCGCCGCGGAGGCGACGAGCGCGCAGCCGAGCGCCAGAGTGATCAGAGATGGCGTGCGCATGTCGGAAGCAACGTTCCCGTACAGCAGCTCGTCACCCGCCGCTACCGTCCTGCGCGCCGAATGGCGGAGCCCGCCGTGCCGGCCGGTCGAATTCGGTAGATCGCGCCGCCCGTGTCGTCGGCGACGAACAGGCTGCCCTGTGCGCCGACCGCGATCCCCGTCGTGCGCCCGATGCGGTTCCCGGACGCGTCCTGGAAGCCGTTGAAGAAGTCGGTCCACTGCGCGGTCGGGTCGTTCCAGTTCACCGGCGTCACCGGCACGTCGCCGTTCATCGCGACGAACGCGACGTGCGGCGGATCGATCGGGATGCTGCCGTTGAGCGTATGCCACGAGCCGTGCAGCGAAACGAACAGCCCGCCGCGGTACGTGGCGGGGAACGTGTACGCGCCGGTCTGCGAGGCGGGATAGAATGTCGCGCTCATGATCGTCGAGTACGCCGGAAACTCGATCGTCGGGACGACGACGTTCGAGCAGTCCGCGCCCGGCGTGTACGCGACGCGGTTTTCTTCGCAGTCCGGCCAGCCGTAGTCGGCGCCGGCGGGGCGCGTCGAGACCGCGTCCAGGTACTCGTACGGGTGGCCCTGCGCAAGCAGGTCCTGGCCCGCGCCGCCGGCCCAGACGGTTCCGTTTGCCGGATTGGTCGCGAGGGCCATCGGATTGCGCCAGCGCTTCGCCCACGTCGTCATCCCGCTGCCGTCGACGCCCATCCGCTGGATCGTCGCGCGCGTCGGGTCGTCGGTTTCGACGCAGGCGTTGCACGTCGAGCCGACGCCGACGTAGAGCGTCGTGCCGCTGACCGCGACCGAGGTCGTGTTGTGGCCGCCGTCGTCGAGCGTGCGCACGCCGGCGACCGCCTGCGGCGTTCCGCTCTGCGCGCCGTTCGTGTACGGGATGCGGTAGACGTGGTGGTTCGAGCCGACGAAGACGGCGCCCGCGCCGTACGCGACGCCGGCCGCCTCGATGTCGGGGACCGTCGCGAACGTCGTCGGCGTTCCGACCGCGCCGGGGCTTTCGGCGTTCGGGACGATGACGACGTTCGCCGACGCCGTCCCGACGATCAGATCGCCGTTCGGCAGCGCGGCGACTTCGCGCGCGCCGGGGACGCTGGCAATCTGGCTGACGATGAAGCCGGCGGGGACGCGCAGCGCGGCGTTCGCCGGCATCGCGGTGGGGCCGGCGTACGGCGTCGGCGTCGCCGTCGGTGTGGGCGTCGGCTGCGTCATCGGCGCGTTCGCGCCGGCCGTGCCGCCTCCGCCGCCGCACGCGGTGAGCGCAAGGGCGGCGAGAAGCGTGAGGAAACGAATTCGGTGTGCGTCGCGCTGCATGGCAGAAGCCTCCGGCGACGGGCGCGGCATGAAGCCGCGCCGCGACGGTTCGCCGGAAGCGCTCGGCGCTCCGCTGTTCGCGCTAGCGGCGGCGCCGAATCGCCGAGGTCGCCGTGCCCGCCGGGCGGATGCGGTAGATGACGCCGGCCTGGTCGTCGCCGACGAACAGGCTACCCTGTGCGCCGACCGCGACGCCGGTCGTGCGCCCGATGCGGTTCCCCGATCCGTCCTGGAAGCCGGTGAAGAAATCGCTCCACTGCGCCGTCGGATCGCTCCAGTTCACGGCATGCGCGGGTGCGCCGCCCGCAAACGGAACGAACGCGACGTGCGGCGCGTCGATCGGGACGTTCCCGATGCTGTGCCACGAGCCGTGCATCGAGACGAACAGCCCGCCGCGGTACGTGGACGGGAACGCGTACGGCCCGGTCTGCGCGGCCGGGTAGAACGTCGCGCCGATGATCGTCGAATACGCCGGAAACTCCAGCGCCGGCGCGACGACGTTCGAGCAGTCCGCACCCTGCGTGTACGCGTGCTGGTTCTCCTCGCACGCGGGCCAGCCGTAGTCGGCGCCGGCACTGCGCGTCGAGACTGCGTCCATGAACTCGTACGGATGATATTGCGGCAAGTTGTCCTGACCGGCGCCGCCGGCCCAGACGTTGCCGGTCGCGGGATCGGTCGTCAGCGCGATCGCGTTGCGCCAGCGCCGCGCCTGCGTCGTCATCCCGCTGCCGTCGAGCCCCATCTTCTGCACGGTCGCGCGCGTCGGGTCGGTCTCGGTGCACGCGTTGCACGACGAGCCGACGCCGACGTAGAGCGTCGAGCCGCTGACCGCGACGGAGCTGGTGTGGTGCACGTCGCCGTCCGAGTTCGGCGCGACCGAACCGGTTCGCACGCTGGCGATCTTCTGCGCGGTTCCGCTCTGTGCGCCCGTCGTGTACGGAATGCGGTAGACGCCGTACTGCGTCGCGACGAAGACGACGCTCGAACCGTACGCGATCCCCTGCGCCGGTGTGTCGGCGATCGTTGCGAACGTCGCCGGCGTTCCCGCCGCGCCCGGGCTCTCCGCGTTCGGCACGATCACGACGTTCGCGCTCTGCGTCCCGACGAGCAGGTCGCCGTTCGGGAGCGCCGCGAGCGCGCGCGCACCGCCGACGTGCGCGACGACGCTGACGATGAAGCCCGACGGAACGTGCAGCGCCGCGTTCGCCGGCGCAGCGGTCGGTCCCGCGAACGGCGTCGGCGTGACGCCGGGCGGCGGCGTCGGGGTCGGTGTCGCGCCGGGTGGCGTCGGGGTCGCTTCGGGCGTGGCCGTTGCGCCGATCGAACCGGGCGGCGGCTGCTGGACGATCGGCGACGCGCCGGAGGTTCCGCCGCCGCCGCACGCGGCGAGCCCGGCGGCAGCAAGCAACGCCACTGCTGCGAGCGAAAGGCGCATGCGATGACGGCTCCGGAGATCGCGGTGATCGACTATGGCGGCGGTAACGTCGGCTCGCTGCTGGCCGCGCTCGAACGCCGCGGCGCGCGCTTCACGCTGACCGAAGACCCGCACGACGTCGAGCGCGCCGGCGCGGCGATCCTCCCCGGCGACGGCGCGTTCGGCGCGACCGTCGACGCCCTGCGCGAACGCGGTCTCGACGGAGCGGTGCGAACGACGATCGCCGCGGGACGACCGTTCCTGGGAATCTGCGTCGGAATGCAAGTGTTGTTCGACTCCAGCGACGAGCACGGGGGCGCGCAAGGCCTGCGTATCCTACCCGGTGAGGTACGCCGCTTCACGCACGCGCCCCGGGTTCCGCACATGGGCTGGAACGATCTCGTGATCGAGCGCACGCACCCGTTCGTCGACGGCATCACGAGCGGAGCATGGGCCTACTTCCTCCACTCGTACCGCGTCACTGCAAGCGACGCAACGGTCGCATCTTGCGACTACGGCGAACGCTTCGCCGCCATCGTCGCCCGCGACAACGTCATGGCAACCCAGTTCCACCCGGAGAAGAGTCGTGTTAGCGGAGCACGCCTGTTAGACAATTTCCTCCGCATCGCGGCCGCATCGTGAATCCCCGTCATCCTGAGCCACCCCCCCGTCATCCTGAGCTTGTCGAAGGGCGCACGCTCACGCTCTACCCTGCGATCGACTTGCGGGGCGGCTATGCCGTGCGGCTCGAGCGCGGCGACCCGACGCGCGAGACGCGCTACGACGCCGACCCGATCGCCCGCGCACGCGCGTTCGTCGCGGAGGGCGCACGCGCACTTCACGTCGTCGACCTGGACGGCGCGTTCGGCACCGGCGAAAACGGCATCGCGCTGCGCGCCATCTGCGCCGCGGTCGACGTTCCCGTGCAAACCGGCGGCGGCATTCGCTCCGCAGCCGACGTCGCCGACCGCTTCGACGCCGGCGCGCACGCGGTCGTGATCGGCACAATGCTCGTCGAAGAGCCCGACACCGCGCGCACGATCGTCGAACGCTGGTCCGATCGTATCGTCGCCGGCATCGACGCGCGCGGCCACGTCGTCGCAACGCGCGGCTGGCTCGCCGAAACCGAAGTTTCCCGCGACGAACTCGTCCGCGCCGTCACCGCCTGGGGCATCAACCGCATCGTCTACACCGAGATCGCCCGCGACGGCACCGGCGCCGGCTATGACGTTGCGGCGTTGGCACACGTCGCGGCCCTCGGCCCCGCTCGCATCACCGCCAGTGGAGGCGCCCGTACGCTCGACGACCTCCGCGCCCTCCGCGCCAGCACACCCGCCAATGTCGACGCCGCCATCATCGGCCGCGCACTCTACGAAGGCTCGATCGACCTAGCCGAAGCCCTCGCCGCCTTCAGCTAAACCGCGCTACGGAGCCGGCGTCGGTGATGGCGTCGGCTTTGGTTTCGTGAGCGGTCGTCGCTGTGGTGTACGCGTTGGCGCTGGCGTCGGTGACGGCGATGGCGATGGCGATGCTACCGGTGTAGCCGTTGGTGTGGGCGTGCGCGCAGGCGCAGCAGTGCGTACCGGAGCGGGCGTCGTGCTAAGCATACGCCTCTGTGGCGCGAGTGGGACCGACGGCGGTGTGTCGATGGGCCGGCGTAGGCCGGGAGTGGGGCGCAGGATGCGGGTCGGGGTCGGTGTCGGGCTGGGGTAGCCGGCTTGCGAGAGCGGTTTGATCGGGGTGATGAGGCTGACCGTTTGCGGAAGGACGATGAATTGCTGGACGCCGTTCGGCAGCGTGATGCGCGCCGCGACGCGCGCGAAGGGCTGGTTCACGCCGTCGGGGACGAGCACGTGCGCGACGTACGCATCGGCGGCGTAGACGCGCAGCGGGAAAATGTCGCCGACGCCGTCGACGCCGACATACCCGACCATCCCGGGCGCACCTTGCACGTAGACGTCGAACTGATTCGTCCCGGGCGTGATCCAGCGGTCGATCCAGATCGCCTGAATGGGATACGGCGTCGGCGGCGGCGCGTTGACGAACGCGAACGTGTCGGTGAACGACCACGACGCTTGGTTCGTCCCACCCCGCACGTCCCCGACCGCGACGAACACCGAGTGCCGTCCGGCTGCGAGCGCGGTGCGCGGCGTGTAGAGCACCTGATCGCCGATCACCGAAGCGTCGCCGCTGACGTCGCGTCCGTCGAGGGTCACGCGCAGCGTACTCGGGTCGAGCGAACCGGCGTCCGCGAACCGCGCGCTGAGCGAAGGATACGGGTCGTGAACCTCGGCACCGTCGGACGGCAGCGTCGTGGGTCGCGCGTAACTGTACGCCGTCTGCGGTGCGTTGCTCGGCACGGTCGTTGCCGAAGTACGCGCATCGCTCAGCGCGACGGTGCGCGCATGCCCGTCGTACGCGACGCCGAGCCCGAAGGCAGTCGCAACCGCGCGCAGCGGCGCGTACGCGCTGCCGCGCACGATGCGAACCGCGCCGCGCGCGCGGATCGTCGCGACGTGCGCGCCGCGCTGCACGGTGATCGTGTGCGCGCTCCCGTCGTAGCCCACGTCGGCGCCAAGCGCCTCGCCGAGCGCGCGCACCGGCAGCAGCACGTGCCCGTCAACGACTGCCGCGCGCGCGTGCGGCAACACCGGGCGTCCGTCCATCGTGACCGCGTAGGCAGCAAACGACAGCGCAAGGATCACGGCATCACCTCGTCTCGCTGAACGTGCGTGGGACGTGCGCGGGGAGGCGAGCGACGACTTCGTAGCCGATCGTGCCGCAGGCGGCCGCCAGCTCCTCGGCGTCGATGCGTGCGGCGCCGTCGGTGCCGATCAGCGTCACGGCGTCGCCGACCCCGACGTCCGTGACGTCGGTCACGTCGGCGAACGCCATGTCCATGCAGACCCGGCCGACGAGCGGGACCCGCGTTCCGCGCACGAGCACGTGCGCCGCGTTCCCCGCGGCGCGCGGGAGCCCCTCGGCGTAGCCGATCGGGAGCGTCGCGATCAGCGCGCGTCGCCCCGCATGCCACGTCCGCCCATAGCCGACGCTCGTCCCTTCGTCGATCGCGTGCAGGGCGACGATCCGCGTGCGCCACGTCAGCGCCGGTTCGAGTTCGAGTCCGCGCGCGCGCATCGGCGTGGCGCTCTCGCTGCTCGGCCAAATGCCGTACAACCCGATCCCGCAGCGCACCGCGCTCAGACGCGTCTCCGGCCACAGCACAGCCGCCGCCGTCGCTGCGGCGTGGCGTTCGATGCGCGGATCGAGCGCGCGCGTCGCCGCATCGAAACGTGCGAGCTGCTGCAGCGTGAACCCCGAGTCGATCTCCTCCGCGGCGGCAAGGTGCGTGAACGCGCCGACCAGTGCGAATTCCGGCGTCGCCGCATAGCGCGCGAGCGCGTCGGGTGCTTCGTCCGGGGTCAGCCCGAGCCGCACGACGCCCGTCTCGATCTTCGCATGAACCGCGAACGGACGACCGCGTCGTCGCGCAACGCTCGCAACCTGCCGCGCGTACAAGTCGCGATCCCACAGCGTCACCTGCACGTCGGCGGCGTGTGCGACGTCGAGGTCGCCGGGGGCGATCGGCCCGAGCACGTGAACCGGCGCGTCGATTCCCGCGTCGCGCAGCACGACCGCTTCGTCCAACTCGTAGACGCACAGGCGCGCCGCGTGCGGCGCGAGCGCGCGCGCGACCGCGACGAGGCCGTGCCCGTATGCGTTCGCCTTTACGACCGCGGTGAGCCGCGCCGGCGCGACGAGCCGCGCGAGCGCGTCGGCGTTGCGCGCGATCGCGGCGAGGTCGACCGCGATCTCGGCGATCACGCGCGCCGCAGCATCAGCGAGACGACCAGCGCGACCGTGGTGCCGTAGAAGAGCAGGTGCGCGAGCAGCTGCATCGCGAGTTCCGCCGGCGACGCCGGCCGGTGATAGATTCCGGCATACAGCAGCACGAGTTGCATGAAGACGTAGACGACCAGACCGAACACCGCGCCCGAGAGCCACGGCAGCCGCAACAGCTGCGGCTGCGTGCGCACGAGGTAGACGTAGCCCAGCGCCCAGCCGACCGCGACGCAGAAGTGCAGCACGATCCCGATCCCGATCGCATTCGGATTGCCGTACGCGCTCGGCCCGAGAACCGCGGAGGCAACGAAGACGTACAGCCCCAGCAGCTTTTCGGCCGGGACGCCGGTCGCGTACTGCATCGCAAGGTAGGCGGCGTCCATCACGATGCCGGCGACGATGCCCGCGACGAGGCCCGCGGTGATCTGACTGCGCAGCGCGATGGTTCGTTCCACGTCGTCGGCCCTTCGCGAAGGTTAGATGACGATCCCCGACGGCCCGAACCGCGCCCGGTACTCGGCCTCGCGGTACTCCAGCGCCTCGACGATCCGGCGTAGCAACCCGGCCATCGCGGCGCGGGCGATGAAGCGCCCGATCAGCACGTCGAAGATGATCCCGGACCGGCCGAGCGGCGGGCGATAGGCGCCTTCGAACGTCAGCCGCGTCGTGTCGACCGTCGCGATGCGCAGCCGCAGCGTCCCGTGGAAGTCGGGGAAGAGCCGCGTGCCGGCGCGCCATTCGACGAGCATCGCGTCGTGACCGCGCCCGCTCTCCGTCTCGTCGGGGTGCAGCGCGAAGACGAGCTGCACGGGCTTGCGACCTTTTCCGCTCAGCGCGCGCAGCGCGTCGCGAACGGGAACGCGGATCGTCACCGCGCGCTCGGCGTCGCGCAGGTAGTCCTCGGCGTACTCGTGCGCGATCGAGAAGGGGCAGCGGGCGATCCGCTCGACGGCGACGCGGGTCACGTGACGCATGTAAGGGCGATGTACCCCGCCTGAAGAAGGGCGCCTGCATGGACGAGCTGCCGGAACAGCTTCGGTTCGCGGTGTCGGCCGGCGCGTACGTCCTGGCATACGCCGTCGGCCTCGCGCTGTTCGTGTGGGCCGCCCGGCGGCGCGGGATGGACGACCGCGACGTGCGCGCCGTCGCGGTGGCGGCACTGCTCGGCGGCCTGGTCGGGGCGTACATCGTGCAGCTCGCGGTCTCGGGCGAGCCCGGGAAGACCGTCCTCGGCGGCGTCGCCGGCGGCTGGCTCGCGGTGATCGCGGCCAAGCGCAGCGTTGGGCTTCGGCGCCCGCTCGGCGACCTGTTCGCCTTCGCGATCGCCGGGGGCGAGGCGGTCGGCCGGATCGGCTGCTTCTTCGCGGGCTGCTGCTACGGGAAGGTCGCGCACGTCGCGTGGGCGGTCCACGACCACGGCGAGCCGCGCCATCCGACCCAGCTCTACTCGGCGTTCGCCGCGCTCGCGACGCTAGCGCTCGTCGCGTGGCTCGACCGGTGCCGCGTCCTGCCGGAGAACGGCATTTTCTACACGCAGGGCGCGGTGTTTTGCGCGCTGCGCTTCGTCGTCGAGTTCTACCGCGAAGTGCCGTCGTACGGCGGGTTCACGCTCGCGCAGTACGCCTGCATGGGAGGGTTCGTGTTCTTCGCTTGGCGCCTGCGCGCGCTGCTTCGCCGGCGCACGGTGCCGGTCTGATGCTGCACGACTACACGCTGCTCAAGAGCGTGCGCGCGGTTTGCCCGCGCTGCTTCGCCGACGATCCCGACTTCGATCCGGAGTGGCCGACCGACGTGCTCGACGGCCACCTTGTCGAGCGCGACGGCGCGGTGTACCTGCGCCGCTGGTGCCGGCGCGGTCACGGCGAGGTCTGGTCGCTGTACGAAGAAGACGCCGCGATCTGGCGCTACTTGCAGCAGTGGCGCGTCCCGACGCGTGTCATCAATCCCGACACCGAGACGCTCTACCCGCTGCCGCTCGGCTACGAGTACGGCCTCGGACCGAACCACCAGCAGCACTCGTGCATCTTCTTGCTCGACGTGACCGCGCAGTGCAACTTGACGTGTCCCGCCTGCTTCACCGCGTCGAGTCCGGCCGCGTCGTCGTACCTGCCGCTGCGTGAAGTCGTACACGCCGTCGAGACGGCGATCGCGCGCGAAGACGGCAAGCTCGACGTCGTGATGATCAGCGGCGGCGAACCGGCGGTCCACCCGGAAATCAGTTCGATCCTCGACGCGCTGGCACCGCTCGCGGTGACGCGCATCCTGCTGAACACGAACGGCGTGCGCATCGCGAACGACGACGCGTTTCTCGCGGCGCTCGCGCGGCTGCGCGACCGCGTCGAAGTCTACCTGCAGTACGACGGCGAGCGCGAGGCGACGCACCACGCGCTGCGCGGAACCGACCTGCGTGCAATCAAGGCGCGCGCGATCGAACGGCTTTCGTCGGCGCGCGTGTTCACGACGCTCGTGATGACCGTCGCGAACGAGAACGCCGACGAGATCGGCACGGTCCTCGGCCGGGCGTTCGCGACGCCGTACGTCGGCGGCGTGATGTTCCAGCCCGTCTTCGCGTCAGGACGTGCACCGTCGGTCGACCCGATGCGCCGCGTGACGACGACCGGCGTACTGCGGCGCATCGAAGAGCAGACGGCGAGTCGCGTGCGCGCGCACGACCTGATCGCCCTGCCGTGCAGTCACCCCGACTGCTGTTCGATCGGGTACTTTCTCGGCGACCGCCACGGCGCGTTCAAGTCACTGGCGGCGATCGTCGGCGAGGAGGACCTGCGGCGCAGCCTCAGCGTCCTCGGCAACACGATCGCGTTCTCCGACTCGCTCGCGCAGGTGCGCACCGCGCTCGCCGGCGTGATGTCGGAGTCGATGACGCTCTCGCGGCCCGAGCTGGTCGCGCACCTGCGCACGATCTGCACCGCCTGCGACCTCGGCGGGTTCGGCGAGCTGCTGCGGCTCGCGTTCGCGCCGGGCGCGACCGCGCGCTTCGTCGGCGAGCGCGTGAAGCGCGTGACGATCAAGCACTTCATGGATGCCGACACGCTGATCACAGAGCGGCTCGAACAGTGCTGCGTCCACGTCGCCGGCGCGGGAAACGACGTCGTGCGGATGCCGTTCTGCGCGACGCGGCTCTTTCCGAAGGTGCGCGAGCGCGCCCGCGCCGCGACGCTCCCGCGCGAGGCGCTGGCATGATGAACCCGGACGAACGCCGCCTCGAACGCGGCAAGGACCTCGAAGGCTATGCCTTCACGTTCTGCAAGGCCGCGTTTCTCGCGCTGCTGCTGCAGCGCTACACGCTCCTGGTCTGCGCGGCCGCCGCGGCGATGCTGTACGTCGCCGCGGCCCGGCACGGCGTGCGCGAGTGGCGCTGCTTCGTGAAGCCGCCCTGGGTCGTCGTCGTCTTCGCCGTCATCGTCGCCGAGGAGGCCTGGAGACTACTTTGGCCGAGATGACCCCACCCGAGCCTCCACCTGAGCCGCCGGCACCCCCACCGGAGTCCCCGAAGGCGGCCGAGCCACCACCGCTGCCCAGCGTGTCGCCCGAGGCGATCATCGGTGGAGGGTGCGCCGGGCTCATCGTCGCGACGGTGCTCGCCTTCTTCAATCTCGCCGTCGTGCTCAGCGCGTTCGGCGAGGACCCCTACGCCCCGAAGAGCGGCTGCGGAACCGGCGAGATCGTTAGTGGGACTGTCGAATCGGCCATCGTGGTCGGCCTGGCCGCGCTCGCCTGGTGGCTCCTGTTCAAAGTCCGGCGGCGCGGAAAACAGACCGACTTCCTCCGTGCCATGGCGGTCGTAGCGGCGGTCTTCTTCCTCATCCCTTGGCCCTGCGGGGCAAGCCTCGCAGCCTACAGCGCCTTCTCGTCCTGCCATCGCTAGCGCCGCCCGCCTCTTGCACTCGGGTAGTGAGTCTGCTAACGTAGAACTCCGGCTGGCACTCTCGTGCTAGCAGTGCCAGGCGTTGTGACGGAGGATGGTTTTTCGTGAATCTCAAGCCACTGGGCGATCGCGTGGTCGTCGAGCACGTGGAGCAGGCCGAGAAGAGCGCCGGGGGCGTGTTCCTTCCCGATACGGCCAAAGAGAAGCCGCAGGAAGGCCGCGTTCTCGCCGTCGGCACCGGCCGCACGCTCGACAATGGCACCAAGCTGCCGATGGACGTGACGGTCGGCGACCGCATCATCTACTCGAAGTACTCGGGCTCGGAGATCAAGCTCGAAGGCAAAGAGTACCTCATCATTTCTGAAAAGGACGTTCTCGCGATCCTCACGGATGCGGGCGTTCCGGCCGGAGTTTAGACAGCAGACATGGCAGCAAAGCAACTCGTATTCGACGAGAACGCACGGCGCGCGCTCGAGCGCGGCGCCAACATCCTGGCCGACGCGGTGAAGGTCACCCTCGGCCCCAAGGGCCGCAACGTCGTCCTCGACAAGAAGTTCGGCAGCCCGACGATCACCAACGACGGCGTGACGATCGCCAAGGAGATCGAGCTTCCCGATACGTTCGAGAACATGGGCGCGCAGCTCGTCAAGGAAGTCGCGTCCAAGACGAACGACATCGCCGGTGACGGCACGACGACCGCGACGGTCCTCGCGCAGGCGATCATCCGCGAAGGTCTGCGCAACGTGACCGCGGGTTCGAACCCGCTGCTCATCAAGCGCGGCATCGAAGCGGCGGTCGAGAAGGCCGTCGAGGAGATGCAGAAGCTCGTGCAGACCGTCGACAGCGCGGAGAAGATCGCGCAGGTCGCGTCGATCTCGGCCAACGACAAGACGATCGGCAACCTCATCTCGGAAGCGATGCAGGCCGTCGGCAAGGACGGCGTCATCACGGTCGAGGAGTCGAAGTCGATGAAGACCGACGTCGAGACCAAGGACGGGATGCTCTTCGACAAGGGCTACATCTCGCCGTACATGGTCACCGACTCGGAGCGCATGATCGCGGAGCTCAACGATCCGTTCATCCTGGTCACCGAGCGCAAGATCTCGGCGATCGCCGACATCCTCCCGCTGCTCGAGAAGATCGTCCAGGTCCAGAAGCCACTCCTCATCATCGCCGAAGACGTCGAAGGTGAAGCGCTCGCGACGCTCGTCGTCAACAAGCTGCGCGGCACGTTCACGACCGTTGCGGTCAAGGCGCCGGGCTTCGGCGACCGCCGCAAGGAGATGCTCAAGGACATCGCCACGCTGACCGGCGCGACGGTGATCTCGGAAGAGCTCGGCCTCAAGCTCGACAAGGTCACGCCGGACCTGCTCGGTCAGGCGAAGACGGTCAAGGTCACGAAGGAAGAGACCACGATCGTCGACGGCAAGGGCAAGGGCGACGCGATCAAGGGCCGCATCGAGATGATCAAGCGGCAGATCGACGAGACCGACAGCGACTTCGACCGCGAGAAGCTCCAGGAGCGCCTCGCGAAGCTCAGCGGCGGCGTCGCCGTGATCCAGGTCGGCGCGGCCACCGAGACCGAGCTCAAGGAGAAGAAGCACCGCATCGAGGACGCGCTCAGCGCGACCCGCGCGGCCGTCCAGGAGGGGATGATCCCCGGTGGCGGCAGCTCGCTGGTGCACGCCGTCAAGGCGCTCATCGAGCTCCAGGGCAAGACCGAGAACGCCGACGAGAAGATCGGCGTCGGGATCATCCTGCGCGCGCTCGAAGAGCCGCTCCGCCAGATCGCGGAGAACGCCGGCTTCGAAGGCAGCGTCGAGGTCAACCGCGTGAAGAGCGCGCAGCCCGGTCAGGGCTTCGACGCGATGAGCGGCGACCTCGTCGACATGGTCAAAGCCGGCATCGTCGAGCCGTTCAAGGTCACCCGCTCGGCGCTCCAAAACGCCGCGTCGATCGGCGCTCTGGTCCTCACGACCGAGACCCTGATCGCCGACAAGCCGGAACCCAAGAAAGACGCAGCCCCCGCCGGCGGCGGCATGGGCGGCTACGACATGATGTA
>JAFAMK010000123.1 GCA_019233415.1 Vulcanimicrobiota bacterium | reverse complement strand
GCCTCGGTCATGCTCCTCAAAGAAAAGATGCAGTACGTGCTTCAGAACCTGACCGAACGCGAGCGCAAGGTGCTCGTGTTGCGGTTTGGCCTCGAGGATGGCCATCAGCGCACGCTCGAAGAGGTCGGTCAGGAGTTCGGCGTCACGTGCGAGCGCATCCGCCAAATCGAAGCGAAAGCGCTACGCAAACTACGCCACCCCAGCCGCGGCAAAGCCCTCAAAGACTACTGGTCCAACGAGTAGAGAAAATGCGAGGCCCGCTTACGCGGGCCTCGGTCGTTTTTGCAGGCCCAAGGATGGGCCTGCGTGTTGGCGCACTTTGCGCCAACACTACATATCTTCGCCGCGGCCGGCGTTGGGGCTCGGCGTTACGGCGGGGTTCGAGTCGGCGAACTGGCCGAGCGGGTTCGGGACGAGCCAGACGGTGACGTCGTAGATCGCCGGGAAGAGGAACACGAACGACACGGTCGACGGATCGGTCACCGCCTTCGCCGCGACGAGCCCGTCGGCGGTCGGGTGCGAGTAGTCGCCGTTGTTCGCGGCGGCGTACTTGTCGACCGACGTGGCTTTGCCGTACGAGTACGAGCCGTTCGCGTTGTGCAGCACGTAGTGCACGTGCGCGCGCAGCTTGAACCAGCGCGTCGGGCTGATGCCGAAGCGGCTTGGCGGGCCCGTCGACGACTCGGCCTGCGGAACGCTGAAGTCCGCGCCCAGCAGCCGTCCGTTGACGTCGTACCAGAGCTGCGAGGGAAGATCGGGATCGGTCGTGTCCCAGTACTTCGTGTTGACGTAGCTGATCGCGCCGGTGCGGTCCTCGCGCGTGTAGCGGTTCCAGCCGGCCGCGGTCGCGGTCGCCGGCGTCGGGTAGCGCTGGGGCAGGTTCGTCATGACCCGCTTGATGAACGCGGCCTCGTCGGCGGACGGTGACGGCGCGGCCGTCGGCGCGGGGCGGGTCGTCGGCGACGATGCCGGCATCGGCATCGTCATGGGGGGCGGCGTCTGCGCGTTCGCGACGGGCGCGCCGAATGGCGCGAGCGCGAGCAGACACCCGAGCAGAAACAAAGAGCGGCGACGCATCATGCGCCGCCGTTCGCGTTCAGCGGCTCGGTATCTTCGTCGCGTTCGGATCCGGCGTCGGAGCCGGAGTGGGGGTCGCGATGAGCGGCGGCGTCGTGGGCCGCGGCGGCGGCTTGATCAGGACGCGCGCCGGCGCGGTCCGGGCGGGCGTGGGCGTGTAGGCCGACGCCGGCTGGTCGCCGGAGAGCGCGAACGGGAACGGGACGCGGATCGACCAGCGGTCGCCGATGTGGTCGACCTCGGCGAGCGTCTTCGCGGCGATCTCGGCGCCCGAGGGGATGGGCGGCACGATCGGCGCGGTCGTGGTCACCGGAAGCAGGCCTGCCGGGATCGAGAACTGCTCGAGCGTGACGACGGGAGTGCGTTTCCCGGCGGGATTCGTCGTCCCGCCGACGACGAGTTTGGCGCGCGTTCCAGCCGCGGCAATCGTCGTCCCGTCGAGGACGATGTCGTTCCGCAGGTGGACCGAGACCACGTCCCCTTCGCGCCGGCCGGCGTCCAGGGGAGCATCGGTCACGAAGACGATCGTCGTCCCCGCCGGCAGCGCATGCTGCGGCGGCGAGTCGGCGGTCGCCCATGCTACGCCCAGCAGGAGGAAGGCCGCCACCGCGACGGCCGTCCGGCGAATGCCGGGCATCCTCTTAGCTGGCTTTCTTCTCTGCCTCAGCGGCCTCTGCCGCAGCCTTCTTGCCTTGCTCGATCAGAGCTTTGACCTTCTGGCCGCCCTTCTGACCGATCGTCTCGTAGAACTCCGGGCCGTAGCGGTCCCGCGTCGCCTCGCCGCCCTTCTTGCCGCCCTTCTTGCCAATGGCTTCGTAGAAGGCGTGCCCGTGGGCTTTCTTGGTGGCTTGGCCGCCCTTGCGCCCGATCATCTCGTAGAATTCCGGGCCGTACTTTTTCTTGACGGTCTCGCCGCCTTTTTGGCCGGCTTCGCGGACGGACATGCCGCTACCGGTCTTGCGTTCTGGGGTTGACATTGGTGGGGGTGAACCTCGTGGATGAAAATCGACCTGTCTCAGTAACGTAAGCGAACCCATGGAAGTTATCGGCCGGAGTCTCGCTTGTCTCAAGGTTCGGACGTTTCTAGCCGTCGCGGGGGTCGTTACCGCGGGGCTCGTCGTCCTGACGCCGGTCCGTGCGGCCCCTGGGGAGCAGCCTGGCTATCGGCGGTTGGTGGAGCTCGAGAGCACCCGGTCGTTTTCCGATGAGCTGACCGCGGCGCTTGCGTCTTCCGACGCGAGGTTGGCAGGGCGGGCGGCGCTGGCGCTCGGACGAACCGAGGACCCGCGGGCGGCCGGACCCCTTAGAAACGCGACCGATGCCAAGGACGTTTCGGTCCGGGCCTTGGCGGTGTACGGCTATGGTCTCTTGGCTGCTAATACCCCTATCAAGACCAAGTTAGTTACACGGTTTCTTAAAGATTCGGCCGGTTCTGTTCGCATCGCCGCCGTCGACGCGGCCTGGCGGGCCCGGGCCGCCAAGGTCCCGGGATCGGCCGACCTGAGTACGCCGCTGCTCGCGCTGGTCGCCGGCGATTCCGATCCGGTCGTCCGTGCGCGCGCCGTGACGGCGCTCTCCGGGTGGGGCGAGGCGGGCGACCGTGGCACGATCGCCGCCCGGCTCCAGCGAGCCCTCGCTCGTGAGAAGGATACGACGGTCCGCTGGCACGTCGCTTGGACGCTGCGGCGCGGGTTCGCCACGGCGTGCGATTCGGCGACGATCCGCGCGGGGCTCGCCGACCACGACGAGCTGGTTCGGATTCAGTTCGCCGACTTGCTGCGCATCCGCAAGCAGCGCTCGGCGGTCGCGCTCCTCACGCCGCTGCTGCGTGATCCGTCTTGGCGGGTTCGCGAGCAGGCGAGCGAGAGCATCAAGGCGCTACGCACCGGCAAGCGCACGGAGCACCTCACCGCGGTTCCGGCCGGGGTCGTGACCCCTTCGCCGGCCCCGGCCGACACCGAGGTGCCGCTCCCGCGCCCGACCGGCCTCGGAAAGCCCGGCAAGCCCGACCCTGCCGACGTGCGGCTCGACCTGCCGCTGAACCCGGCGACGAGCGCGCTGATGACCGGCCCGATGCCGGGGCCGCACCCCCGCGTGCGGATCGGCACGACGAAGGGGACGATCGTCGTGCGGCTCTACCCCGAGTGGGCGCCGCTGACCGTCGCGAATTTCCTGAACCTCGTCGACCGCGGCTACTACGACCACCTGCGCTGGTTCCGGATCGTCCCGGACTTCGTCGTCCAGACCGGCGACCCGAACGACAACGGCGAGGGCGACGCGGGCTACACGATCCCCGCGGAAGAGAACCCGCTCGAACAGCGGGCCGGGGTGATCTCGATGGGCCTCAACTACACGAGCGGTCCCGAGGCGCACGCGATCCGCGACTCGGCGGGAACGCAGTTCTACATCACGATCTCGCCGCAGCTCCACCTGAACCGCGACTTCACCGTCTTCGGCGAAGTCGAAAGCGGTTTCTCGACACTCGGCCGCCTGATCGAATCCGATCGAATGACGCGCGTCGAGCGTCTACCGGATCGTTAGCGCTGCAGCATCGAGCGCAGGGCGAAGAATGCGTTCTCCTTGCGCTCGGTGATGCGGCGGTAGAAATAGCCGGCCCAGTGCGTGCCGTACGGGACGTAGACGCGCACGCGATGGCCGTCCGCCACGAGCTTGCGCTGCAGATCGTGGCGCACACCGTAGAGCATCTGGAACTCGAAACGGTCGGGCCCGATCCCGCGCTCGCGCGCGTAGGCGATGACCGCGTCGATCACGCGGCTGTCGTGCGTCGCGATGCCGGGGTAGCGGCCGCGTTCGATGAGTGCCTCGGCCGAGCGCAGGTACTCGCGCCGAATCGTCGGCATGTCCTTGTGCGCAATCTCGGCCGGCTCGCCGTACGCGCCCTTGCACAGCCGCACGCGCGCGCCGAGCGCGATCATCCGCTCGACGTCGGCGGGGGTGCGCTTGAGGTAGGCCTGCAGGACGGGGCCGACGTCGCGCGTCTCGGCGAACGCGCGCTCGAAAACGCGCAGCGTCGCGTCCGTAACGGCGGAGCCCTCCATGTCGATGCGCACGAACGGATCGCGGTTGCTTGCCGCACGCGCCAGGATCGCGCGCAGGTTCTCGAGCGCGAAGCCTTCGTCGATCAGCAGGCCCATCGCGGTCAGCTTGACCGAGACATTCGTCTCGACGCCGCGCGCGGCGACCGCGGCGAGTAGCTCAAAGTAGGCATCGCGCGTTCGCTCGGCTTCGTCGCGCGAGGTGACGTCCTCACCGAGGAAGTCGAGCGTGGCGGTCATCCCTTGCGCGTTCAGCCCCGCGACTGCGTCCATCGCCTCCGCGACGGTCTCGCCGGCGATGAAGCGCTTGGCGAGGAAAAAGAACCGCTGCTGGAACGCGGGGGTCTGGATCACGTCGAGGACTGCCACGACCAGCGCCCTTCGGGGATGATCCCGGTCGGCCCTCGGGGTACACCTGTGCGTATGCCCCGGTCGCCCTTTTCACGGTCTTTTCAATCGCGCCGTAGGCAAGGGCTCGGGCATCCGGGAAGCGGAGGGGATGGCTTGGCGTGTCCTGGTCGCCGACGACGACCCGGAAATCTGCACGTTGATCAAGACGATCCTTGCGAAGGGACCGTACGACATCACGTTGTGCAACGACGCCGAAAGCGCGCTCGTCCACATTCAGCGCGACGAACCGTACGACATCCTGATCAGCGACTTCATGCTGCCCGGGATCTCCGGGATCGATTTGATCACGCAGGTGCGCCAGAACGGCGCGACCGCGCGGATGCCGATCGTGATGATCAGTGGCCACAACAACTACGCGATGGACGCGCGCGCGAAGGCCGCCGGCGCGAACGCGTTCCTCAACAAGCCGTTCACGCTCTCGCAGCTGCGCACGACCGTGCGACAGCTGTTGACGAACGACCCGCTCGACTCGGTCCTGGGCGCGTAGCGCACCACAGCAGCGCCGCGTGACCATCGCGGCGTTCTTCAAGATCCTCTTCGTCGCGCTCTCGCTGGGGCTCGACGTCTTCGCCGTCTCCGTCGGGGTGGGGATGAAGGGAGCGTCGCGCGGGGTCAAGGTGCGGATCGGGGCGGCGTTCGCGACCGCCGAGGTCACGATGACCGTGATCGGCGTGCTGCTCGGGCAGGCAGCGGGACGGCTGCTCGGTGATGCGGCGGGTTACCTCGGCTTCGCGGCGCTGGTCGGGGTCGGCGGCTACATGGTCTACGAAGCGCGGCACGGAACCGAGGAGGGCGGTGGGTTCGACCTCTCGCGCGGCTTCGGGCTCTTCCTCGGCGCGCTCTCGATCAGCCTCGACTCGCTCGGGATCGGCTTCTCGATCCTCTACATCGGCGTGCCGCTCGGGGTCAGCCTCGTCTTCATCGGCGTCGCCTCGGTCGTCTCGACGACGCTCGGCCTCGCGCTCGGGCGGCGCCTGGGGATCGTCGCCGAAGAAGCGGCGGCGCTGTGGGCCGGAATCGTGCTCATCCTGACCGGGCTGGCGTTTGCCGGGCTCAAAGTCTTCCACGTCGGCGCCTGAGGCGCTGTACGCGCTCGCCACGGCGGCGGCGCGCAGCGTGATCGTCGTCGGAACCGCGAAGAACGCCGGGAAGACGACGACGTTCAACGCGCTGCGCGCGGTCGCACAACGGCGCGGCGTCGCGGTTGCGGTGACCTCGATCGGGCGCGACGGTGAACCGTCCGACGCGCTCGACGCCGAGCCGAAGCCGCGCGTGCGGCTCGCACCCGGAACGCTCGTCGCGCTGCCGGCGGGGCTCGTCCCGCGCAGTCCCGCGCTCGCGATTCTCGAGCGCGGCGGCGAGAGCGCGCTCGGGACCGTCGTCTTCGCGCGGGTCGTGCTGCCGACGCGCTGCGAGATCGCCGGGCCGCCGACCGCGCGCGCGATGCGCGCGACGATCGACCGGCTGCGCGCGCTCGGCGCCGGACCGGTGCTGGTCGACGGCGCGATCGACCGCGTCGCGCCGCTCGCCGGCGGCGACGACGCGGTGATCCTCGCGACGGGCGCGGCGAGCGGCGCGACGGTCGCGCGCGTCGCCGCGGCCGCCGCCGACGCGGTCGCGCGGCTGACGCTGCCGGGCCGCGACCCGGCTCGCGAATTCGACGAGGTCGTGCATCTCGGCGGCGCGCTCGACGCGCGCGACGCGGAGGAACTGCTCGCGAACCCGCGCGACGCGACGGTCGTCGTCGACGACCCGACGCGGGTCGTCGTGCGCGGCGCGCTGCTCGCGCGGCTGCGCGCGGCGTTCGACCTGCGCTGCGAGCGGGCGCTGCGCGTCGTCGCGTGCACGACTTCGCCGGTCGGCCGCGATGCGTCGCTCGCGCCGCGTGCGCTCGTCGAGGCGGTCGCGCGCGCGACCGGCCTGCCGACGTTCGACGTCGTCGCGGACATCGCGGCATGAACGCCGACGCGACGAGCGCGGCGCGGATCGGGCTCGACTGGCTGCGCACGGCGGTCGCGCCGGTCGGCGCGTTCGGGCGGCGTCACGACGACGCGCGCGCGCCGTACGGGCCCGGTGACGAGGCGCGCGCGCACGACGAGATCGCCGGCGTCGTCGCGCTCGCCGCGCAGCTCGACCGCGACGGCGTGCCGCGCGCGCGCGCCGCGCTGCGCGCGGTTCCCGAGCCGACGCCGATCGTCGCGCGCGCGCGGGTCGGGGACCCGCTGAGCGACGTCGACTTCTACGAGCTGGGGCGCTTCGTCGACGCGGTCGCCGCGGTCGCGCGCGCCTGGGACGCCGCCGGCGGCGATACCGCGCGCCGTCCGCCTGCACTCGACGCGCTGCGCACGCTGCTCGCGCCGGGCCGCGAGGGCGCGGGGTTCTACCTCGCCGACGCGTTCGCGCCGGGTCTGCGCGCGGCGCGCGAAACGCTCGCCGCCGAAGAGACCGCGTTCGAGACGCGGCGCGAAGCAATCGCGGCGCGCGTGCGCGACGCGATCGGGATCGATCCGGCCGGCGACGAGTTCGTCGTGCTGCGCGACGTCTACGACGGCCCGCTCCCGGACGACGTGCTCGTCGTGCGCGAGACGCCGACCTACCGCGCGGCCGCGCTGCGCGTCGTCGCGCCCGCGCGCGATGCGGCGCTGGCGCGGCTCGCCGACGAAGAAGAAGCTGCCCGCCGCGCGCTCGCCGAGCAGGTCGCACGCGAAGCCGACGCGGTCGCCGCCGCGACGGACGTGCTCGGCGCGCTCGACCGCACGCTCGCGCGCGTCGCGTTCGCGCAGCGCTGGGGCGGCTGTGTCCCGTCGTTCGGCGGCACGCAACTCGCGTTCACCGAGGCGACGTTCGCGCCGCTCGCCGACGCGCTCGCCGCGCGCGGCCGCCGCTACACGCCGGTCACGCTCGCGCTCGACGGCGTCGCGGTGCTGACGGGCCCGAACATGGGCGGGAAGAGCGCGGCGCTCGCGACGGCGGGGTTCGTCTGCGCGTGCGCGGCGCTCGGCGTTCCCCCGCCGGCTCGCGCGGCCGCGCTGCCGCTGCTCGGCGCGGTGACGTGGATCGGCGGCGAAGGACCGGAGGATTGTGCGCGGCTGCTCTCGTCATACGCGGCCGAGGTCGTGCGCGCGCGCGAAACGCTGGCGGCGGCGACGCCGCGCGCGCTCGTGCTGGTCGACGAGTTCGCGCGCACGACCGGACCGCGCGAAGGGCGCGCGCTGCTGGTCGCGTTCGTCGAGGCGCTGCGCGCGCGCGGCGCGTTCGCGCTCGTCGCGACGCACTTCGACGGCGTCGCGCGCGCAGCCGGCGTCGCGCACCTGCAGATCGCCGGGCTGCGCGAGCACGCGCTGAACGCGCTCGACGCGAACGACCTCGACGCCGCGCTCGACGCGATCAACGCCGCGATGGACTACCGCGTCGTCGCAGCGCACGACGGCGAGGCGCCGTCCGACGCGCTCGCGCTCGCGCGGCTGCTCGGGCTCGGCGACGACGTCGTCGCGCGCGCCCGCGCGCTGCACGACGCGCGCTGAGCGTCAGAGCCCGAGCGCGAGCGAGTCGGCGCGCGGGTCGGAACCGCCGGCGAGCGTCCCGCGCGCGCGGTCGACGACGATCGCGTGCGCGTGGCCCATCGCGTTCTCGTACGGGCCGAGCACCTCGACCGCGTGCCGGCGCCGCCGCAGCGACGCGACGATCTCGTCCGGCATCCGCGACTCGACGAGCACCATCTCGCCGGGCTGCAGGTCGGGGCGCTCGGTCAGCGTGTGGCGGCCGTAGACCCAGCGCGGGAAATCGAGCGCGCGCTGCACATCCAGGCCGCGGTCGATGAGCTGATGCAGGAACTGCAGCTGAATCTGCGGCTGGCCGTCGCCGCCCATCGTGCCGAAGACGATCTCGGGCGCGCCGTCACGCAGGAACATCGGCGGCGAGAGCGTGTGCATCGGGCGCTTCCCGCCCTCGTAGACGTTCGGGTCGCCGGGACGCGTCGAGAAGTACGCGCCGCGGTTCTGCAGCACGATCCCCGTTCCGCCGGCGACGACGCAGGAACCGAAGTTCATGTAGAGGCTCTCGATCAGCGACACCGCGTTGCCGTCCTCGTCGACGACGCCGAGCCAGATCGTTCCGCCGCGGTCGGGGAGCGCTTCGTGCGGCGTCGCGCGTTCGGGATCGATCGACGCGCGCGCGGTGCGCAGTGCGTCCGGCGTCAGCGCAGCCTCGATCGGGACCGGGCCGAAGGCGGGGTCGCGGAACGTCGCGTCGCGCAGCGCGGTCGCGCGCTTCATCGCCTCCACGGCGAGGTGATGCCAGAGCGTCTCGTCGGCGCTGCGATCGCCTTCGAGCATCCCCGCGCCGAGCAGCAGCAGCGCACCTTGCGAGTTCGGCGGGTGCGCAAGCAGCTCGCCGCCGTTCCACGCAATCCGCAGCGGCGTCGTCGCTTCGGTACGGTGCGAAGCGAGGTCGTCGAGGGTCATCGCGCTGCCGCCGCGGCGCAGCGTCGCGATGATCTGCTCTGCGATCGCGCCGGTGTAGAACGCGTCGGCGCCTTCGCGCCGGATCGCGGCCAGCGTTTCGGCGAGGTCGGGGTTGCGCAGCACGTCGCCCGCGTGCGGGAGGCCGTGCTGCAAGAAGATGCGCGTCGCCTCGGCGTCGTCGCGCAGCAGCGGTTCGTTCAGCCGCGCGTAGTTCGCGACGACGTCGGTGACCGCGACGCCTTCGCGCGCGAAGAACTCCGCCGGTGCGAGCAATTCGTCGAGCCCACGCGTGCCGTGCGCGCGCGCGACGTCTTCCCACGAACGCACCGCGCCGGGGACGGTGACGCTCAGCGCGCCGCGCTGCGGGAGCACGCCGTTTGGAAGTCTGTCGAGCGACGCCGCGCGCGGGGTGCGGCCGCTGCCGTTGTAGCTCGTCGTGCGGCCGGTGCGGCGGTCGTGCACGATCCAGAACGCGTCGCCGCCGATCCCGCAGCTGGCGGGATAGACGACCGTCAGCACCGCGTTTGCGGCGATCGCCGCGTCGACGGCGTTGCCGCCGCGCCGCAGCACGTCGGCGCCGGCGGCGGTCGCCTGCGCGTGCGGGGTCGCGATCATCGCGCGGGTCGAGCGCGCGACCGCACGCGTCGGCCACGTCTCGCGCAGGAAACCGTTCACGCCGGCCGCGTTCGCCCCGCCTCCGACCGGGCCATCCCGCTCCCGCCGCGAAGGAGCGGCGCGTGGAACCGCTGATCATCACCGTCGCGCCCGTCGGGGCCGAAGTCATGCCGGACCAGACGCCGCACCTGCCCGTCACGCCTGCGCAGCTCGGCGAGACGGCACGCGCGATTCGGGCCGCGGGGGCGAGCATCGTCCACGTCCACTGCCGCAACGACGACGGGACGAACACGCACGACGTCGCGCGGTTCCGCGCCGCGTACGAGGCGGTCCGCGCCGCGAGCGACCTGATCGTGCAGTTCTCGACCGGCGGCGCGATCGGCATGACGCCCGAGGAGCGCGCTGCGCCGCTCGCGCTCCGCCCCGAGATGGCGACGCTGACCTGCGGGACGGTGAACTTCGGGGAGGACGTCTTCGAGAACAGCTTCCCGATCATGCGCGGGATCGCCGCGAAGCTCGCCGAGCACGGCGTCACGCCGGAGCTGGAGATCTTCGACCTCGGCCACCTCTCGAACGCGAAGCGGCTCGCCGCAGAGGGGACGATCCGGCTCCCCGCGCACGTCGACCTCGTGCTCGGCGTCCCCGGCGGCCTCGACGCCTCGGTCGAAAACCTCGTCGACTGCGTGCGCGCCGTCCCCGCCGGCTGCACGTGGTCGGTTGCAGGGATCGGGCGGATGCAGCTCCCGCTCGCGACGGTCGCGATCGCGATGGGCGGCCACGTCCGCGTCGGCTTGGAGGACAACCTCTACTACGCCAAGGGCCGGCTCGCGCGCAACGAGGAGCTGGTCGCCCGCGTCGCGCGGATCGCCGACGAACTCGGCCGGCCGGTCGCGACTCCCGATGAGGCGAGAACGATCCTGGGACTG
>JAFAMK010000115.1 GCA_019233415.1 Vulcanimicrobiota bacterium | reverse complement strand
CGCGTGGCCCTGACCGCAGGGCGGTTGGCGCTCCCGGGCGTACTCAGGGCCGATTCGCTCCTCATTCTTCCGGAGTCGTCGTATGCGTCTGCCCCCGATCTCGCGTGCCGTCGGCGCGGCTGCTCTGGCTGCCGCCCTGGCCGCCTGCTCCAACTCCTCGGCCTCGTCGGGTGGCGGCGCGTCCTCCGGGGGCGCGGCGGCGGGCGGCGACACGATCAAGATCGGGATCGACATGCCGGTAAGCGGCGCGGACGCGACGTTCGGGGTCTACACGGCCAACGGCGCCAAGCTCGCGATCGAGCAGGCCAACAAGGCCGGGTTCGCCGGCGGAAAGTTCAAGCTCGAGGCCGACCTGCTCGACGACGCCGTTCAAGGAAAGCACGATCCCGCCGCCGGCGCGCAGAACGTCAAGACGTTCATCGCCGACTCCTCGGTGCTCGCGATGATCGGGCCGTTCAACTCGAACGTCGCGAAGTCGGAGATTCCGCTCACGAACGACGCCGGGCTGACCCAGGTTTCGCCTTCGAACACGAACGACGGGCTGACCATCGGCGACGACGCGAAGAAGCTGCGCACCGCGCACCCCGACGTCAACGCGTACTTCCGCGTGTGCACGCGCGATGCGAAGCAGGGCTCGACGCTCGCGCAGGTCGCGGCGCAGCGGCTGAACTGGAAGAAGGTCTTCATCATCGACGACAACGAGACGTACGGCAAGGGTCTCGCCGACGTGTTCGAGTCGTCGTACAAGCAGCTCGGCGGGACGGTTCTGGGCCACGAGCACATCACCGCGAACCAAGTCGACTTCAAGGCGCTGCTGACGAAGGCCAAGGGGATGAACCCCGACGGCATCTTCTTCGGCGGGAACACGTCGACCGGTGGCGGGCTGCTGCGCCGCCAGATGAGCGACGTCGGGATGGCGAACCTGCCGCTGATCGGCGGCGACGGGATCGCCGACGACGAGTTCGAGAAGGTCGCCGGCGATACGGCGAACGGCGCGTACATGACCACCGCCGCGCCCGACGCGGCGAAGCTCGCGACGGCCAAGCAGTTCATCGACGACTACCACAAGCGCTTCACCGACCCGCTCGGGCCGTACTCGGCGAACGCGTACACCGCGGCCAAGATCGAGATCGCGGCGATCGAAAAAGCGATCGCGGACAACGGTGGCAAGATGCCGACCCGCGCCGACGTGCTCAAGAACGTCGCGGCGACGACGAACTTCGACTCGCCGATCGGCAAGGTCGGGTTCGACGCGAACGGCGACACCACGGCGCCGATCCTCTCGCTCTTCAAGGTGCAGGGTGGGAAGCGCGTGACGATCGACCAGATCGCGCTCAAGACCTAATCCCGCCGAGGTTTCCTTGGAAGTCCTGCTCCAGCAGCTCGTCAACGGGCTGTCGCTCGGCGGAATCTACGCGCTCATCGCGCTCGGCTACACGATGGTCTACGGGATCATCGAGCTGATCAACTTCGCGCACGGCGACGTCTACACGCTCGGCACATTCTTCTCGCTCGCGATCCTCACGCTGCTCGGCGTGACCGGCATCGTCACCGGGCCGGCGCTGATCGTCGTCGTCGCGGTGACGATTCTCGGCGCGATGATCCTGTGCGGGCTGACCGGCGTCATCATCGAGCGGCTCGCCTACCGGCGGCTGCGCCACGCGCCGAAGCTCGCGCCGCTCATCACCGCGATCGGTATGTCGTTCATTCTCGAAAATATCATGCTCTACTGGCACGGGCCTTCGCCGATCCCGTTCCCGCAAGTGCTGCCGAATCCCGAGTTCGCGCTCGGCGCGATCACGATTCAGGCGAAGCAGGTCATGGTGATCGTGCTCGCCGTCGTGCTGATGATCGTGCTGCAGTCGTTCGTGATGAACACGCGTCTGGGTAAGGCGATGCGCGCGACCGCGCAGGACAAGGACGCCGCGCAGCTGATGGGGATCGACATCAACACGACGATCGCGCTGACGTTCCTGATCGGCTCGGCGCTGGCCGGCGCGGCGGGCTTCGTCTCCGGCGTCTACTACGGCTCGACCTGGTTCTTCAACGGGTTCGCTGCCGGGCTCAAGGCCTTCACCGCCGCGGTGCTCGGCGGGATCGGCAACCTCGCCGGCGCGATGCTCGGCGGGTTCCTCAT
Source organism: Vulcanimicrobiota bacterium (assembly GCA_019233415.1). Taxonomy (GTDB): domain Bacteria; phylum Vulcanimicrobiota; class Vulcanimicrobiia; order Vulcanimicrobiales; family Vulcanimicrobiaceae; genus Vulcanimicrobium. The sequence goes on along the minus strand of JAFAMK010000115.1, from coordinate 2,184 downwards.
CGGGCTGATCGAGGCGATGACGACGCAGTTTTTCGGCGACCAGTGGGCGAACATCATGGTGTTCTCGATCCTGGTTCTGGTGCTGATCTTCCGGCCGTCGGGGTTGCTCGGCGAGTCGCTCCCCAACAAAGTGTAATGCGGTGAAGCTGACCCCGGGTGCGCGCAACGCGCTGATCGCGTTCGCCGTCGCGATCGTCTTGCCGTTCGTCGGGCACAACGGCGCGTTCACGAACTTCCTCGCCGACGCGGGCGCGTTCGTGCTGCTCGCGCTGGGGCTGAACATCGTCGTCGGGTTCGCCGGACTCCTCGACCTCGGTTACGCCGCGTTCTTCGCGATCGGCTCGTATGCGTTCGCGATGCTGGCCTCGCCGCAGTTCGGCATCCACGTCCCGTTCTGGCTGCTGATCTTCGTCGCCGCGGCGATCGCCGGCATCTTCGGCATCCTGCTCGGCGCGCCGACGCTGCGGCTGCGCGGCGACTACCTCGCGATCGTCACGCTCGGCTTCGGCGAGATCGTCCCGCAAACGTTCCTCAACCTCGCGCAGTGGACCGGCGGCCCGAACGGAATCGGTTCGCTCGACCAGCCGGTGTTCTTCGGGCTGAAGTTCGGTTTCGACCCGCTGCCGTACTATCTGCTGATTCTCGTGCTGATCGCGCTGGCCGTGTGGGTCGCGAACAACCTGCGCCAGAGCCGGCTCGGGCGCGCCTGGATGGCGATTCGCGAGGACGAGCTGGCCGCGGCGCACATGGGGATCAACACGACGACGACCAAGCTCGCCGCGTTCGCGATGGGCGCGTCGTTCAGCGGCCTTGCCGGCTGCGCGTACGCCTCGAAGCTGCAGCTCGTCTCACCCGACCAGTTCGGGTTCAACGTCAGCGTGTTCATCCTCGCGATGCTGGTGCTGGGCGGCATGGGGAACATCCCCGGCGTGATTCTCGGCAGCGTCCTGCTCTCGTCGCTCGACCGCTTCATCTTGCCGCAGGGAACGAACTTCTTGCACGGCCTCGGGCTCACGTCGGTCGACCTGACCAGCTCGCGCTTCCTCATCTACGGCGTGATCCTGGTCGCGATGATGCTGTTCCGCCCGGAAGGGCTCGTCCCGAGCCGCCAGCGCAAGGCGGAGCTGCACGCCGCGGAGATCGACGAGAAGGCCGCGCTCGCCGAACAGGAACTCTACACCGAGGCGATCAGCTGATGGCACTGCTCGCGCTCGACCGCGTCACGCAGCGGTTCGGCGGGCTCGTCGCGGTCAACGACCTGACGTTCTCGGTCGAGAGGGGCGCGATCGTCGCGATGATCGGTCCGAACGGCGCCGGCAAGTCGACGGTGTTCAACGTGATCACCGGCATCTACAAGCCGGCCGCCGGGCGGATCGTCTTCGGCGGGCGTGACCTGACGTGGCTCGCGACGAGTACGATCGCAAGCGCCGGGATCGCGCGGACGTTCCAGAACATCCGCTTGTTCGCGTTCATGTCGGCACTCGAGAACGTCATGACCGGCGAGCACGCGCGGCTGCATGCTGGTCTTCTCGACTCGCTGCTCCATCTGCCGTGGCAGCGCAAGGAAGAAGCGCTTGCGCGAGACCGTGCGATGGAGCTGCTGCGCTTCGTCGGCCTCGACCGCTACGCGCAGACGTATGCGCGCAACCTCGCCTATGGGCTCCAGCGCCGGCTCGAGATTGCGCGCGCGCTGGCCTCGGAGCCGAAGCTGCTGCTGCTCGACGAGCCGGCGGCGGGGATGAACCCGAGCGAGAAGCGAGACCTGATCGACCTGATTCGGCGCATTCGCGACCGCGGCGTGACCGTGTTCCTGATCGAGCACGACATGGGCCTCGTGATGGAGATCAGCGAGCGGATCACCGTGCTCGACCACGGCGAGAAGATCGCGGAAGGCTTGCCGGCTGAGATTCGCAGCGACCCGCGCGTGATCGAAGCGTACCTCGGAGCGCCGGCGTAGATGGCGCTCCTCGACGTCCGCAACGTCGTCGCCCGCTACGGACGGATCACCGCGCTGCAGAGCGTCTCGCTGAGCGTCGCGGCCGGCGAGATCGTCGCGCTGATCGGCGCGAACGGCGCCGGGAAGACGACGACGCTGCGCACCATTAGCGGCCTCGTGCGCGCGGCGTCCGGGACCGTCACGTTCGACGGGCGCGAGATCACGCGGCTCGGCCCGAGCGAGATCGT
>JAFAMK010000067.1 GCA_019233415.1 Vulcanimicrobiota bacterium | reverse complement strand
GAGCGCGGGTTCACGATCAGGCCGCAGTCGTGCGCGCAGGTCAGCCGCACGACGCGCACTGCGCCGGTCGCCGTGTCGACGACGACCTCGGCGACCGTCGCGACGACGGTCGCGCCCCGCGACTCGCCGCGCGTCGCGAACGCGACGCCGCGCCCGCGCCCCGCGGCGTCGATGGGGCGGTCCCAATCGGATGCCTTGGCGACCGCGTGCAGGACGGCGAGGTGGCGCGGATCGGTCAGGTGGCGCAGACGAAACGCGAGCGGGTCGGCGCCGGCCGCGTGCGCGAGCTCGTCGACGAACGACTCGACGACGAACGTCGTTCCCGGGCCTTCCGGATCGCGCATGTGCGTCGTGCGCAGCGGCGAGATCGCCGGCGCGAGCGGTGCGACCAGCTCGGCGACGGCGCGCAGCGCGGGGATCGCGTACGCCGGCGAGTTCTTCCCGTAGGCCGCGTACTCGGTGCGCGGGATGTTCGGCCGGCCGATGATCTGCCCGGCCAGGAAGTTGCCGGCGTTGTCGGGATGCGACGAAATCTCGCCGCCGTTGAACGCGCGCAGCGTCAGGTCGAGCGCGGCGACCGTGCCGTCGCGCAGCGCGCCGCGCGCGCGGGCGACGATCGCCGGCGCCTTCGGGCCCCACTGCGTCATGTCGTGCCGCATCCACTGCACGCGCACCGGTTTGCCGAGCGCGCGCGAGAGCAGCGCCGCGTCGGCCGCGGCGTCGTCGAACCCGCCGCGGCCGTACGAGCCGGCGTCCTCGACGAAGATCACGCGCACGCGCGCGGGCGCAAGCCCGAGCAGGTCGGCGATCCCCGCGCGCAGCGCGTGCGGCTTCTGCGCGCCGCACCAGATCGTCGCGCGCCCGCCGGGGCGGACGTCGGCGACCGCGCAGCCGGGGCCCATCGTCGCATGCGCCTGAAACGGCCACGCGTACGCGGCCTCGACGACCTGCGCGCCGGCGAACGCGTCGTCCGGTGCGCCGCGCACGACCGGCGTGTCGCGTGAGGCGGCCGGCATCGCCCACATCGCGTCGGCCAACGTGCCCATCGCGGGGAACTGCGTGGACGGCGCGCTCCAGCGCACGACCAGCGCGTCCGCGCCGCGCACGGCGTCCCACTCGCGTGTCGCGACGACGGCGAGCAGGTCGCCGATGCGCACCAGGCGCGCGTCGCCGAGCTCGCGCAGCGGCGCATCGTCGACGGCGAGCGGGCGTGCGCCGACCGACGGCGGGCGCACGACGCGCGCGTGGAGCATTCCCGGAACGCGCACGTCGACGACGTAGCGAAAGCGCCCGTACGCCTTCGGCGCGACGTCGAGCCGTGCGACCGGCGCGCCGACGAGGCGGTACGCGCGCGGCTCTTTTGGTGTTGCGGTTCCATGCACGTCGAGCGTGGTGCTCTCGCCGCTCGTGCGCAGCGCGGGGTCATTCGCCAGCGCCGTGACGAGGTCGCCGTACGCGACGGTGCGTGTCGCGTCGTTCGCGTCGCGCACGATGCCGTGCTCGGTGACGAGCTGTTCCGGCGCGACGCCGAACCGCGCGGCCGCGGCGGCGACGAGGATCCGGCGCGCCTCGGCGGCCGCGTTGCGCAGCGGGCGCGCGCCGAGCTGGGTCGAGGTGCTCCCGCCGACGCCGCCCTGGTCGGGCGTCAGGTCGGTGTCGCCGGCGGTCAGCCGAATCCGCTCGAGCGGGACGTCCAGTTCCTCGGCGACGGTCTGCGCGAGGCCGGTCAGCGTCCCCATCCCGATCTCGACCTTGCCGGTGAAGACGTCGACGACGCCGTCGGCGCCGATCCGCAGCCACGCGCCGAGCCGCGCGGCGTCATCCGTTGCGGCGAACGCGCGTGCGCCGTACGGCGCCGCGCAGACCGCGAGCACCGCGCCGCCGCTCGCGCGCAGCAGCGCGCGCCGCGTGATCACGTCTGCTCCGCCGCCGCGCGCGCGATCGCGCGCAGCATCGCGAGGTGCGCGCCGCAGCGGCAGACGAGCCCTGCGCACGCGTCGCGAATCGCGCGCTCCGACGGCCGTCGCTCGTGCGCGAGCAAGGACGCCGCGGTCATCATCCAGCCGTTGATGCAGTAGCCGCACTGCATCGCCTGCTCATCGGCGAACGCGCGCTGCACGGGATGCGGGCGCTCCGGCGTGCCGAGTCCGGCCAGCGTCGTCACGCGCTTGCCGGACGCCGCGCGCGCCGGCAGCACGCACGAACGCACCGCCTCGCCGTCGAGCAGCACGGTGCACGCGCCGCACTGCGCGAGGCCGCAGCCGAAGCGCGGGTTCGCCGAATGCAGTGTGTCGCGCAGCACATAGAGCAGCGGCGTGTCGGGGTTGACCCGCACGCGATGCGCGGTTCCATCGACTACCAAAGAGAGCTCAACGTGCATCATTTCTGCATTCGACTCCGCCGATAACGGGCAGGAAGGGGCGAACTTTCGCCATATTCAATGCATCGAAAAAGCTTTCTTCCACGGTCCTCGAGGAACCGGCCTGTCGGCCGCCCCTTCCGAGGTCCGTCAGGAGGGTTTATGTCCCGTTCGAGGTTCCAGTCGTGCCGCTGGTCGGCACCACTCGTCGTGGCCCTGGCCGCGGCGCTCGCCGTCTGGGCCCCGGGCTCCCCCGCCGTGGCCCAGACGGACCCGCCGCCGGCCCCCGCCGCGTCCGCCTTGCCGGACCTGTTCGCGGCTGACGCATCGCCGTCGCCGGTGCCGGCGACGCTCGCGCAGTACGGCGGCGACCCGCCACACACGACCGGTCAGGGCCGGCACAAAGAGTCGGCGTTTCACCACCTGCTGCTCGAGCCGACGCTCGCGCAGTCGGTGAACTTCGGGAGCGACACGATCGTCTGCTTCCACGCGACGACGCACGTCGGGTGCAAGAACCCGACGACGGCGGTCTTGCCCGGCGACCTCTTGCGCTGGGCCGGGAACGCGCGCTGGTACTTCAACCGCCACCTCGGCGTGCGCTACCAGCGCATCGCGCACCTTGGGGTCGCCGGCCGCACCGGTGGCTCTGGCGCGAATGCGAAGTTTGGCGGTTCCGGCTACGACTACGAGGAGCTGGAGAGCCTCGAGTGGTCGTTCAACCCGCTGCTCACGGTGAACGCGGGCTGGGACTACCGCGCACGCGTCTGCTGCCCCGGCGCCGGCGATCCGACGAACCCGACGCCGCGCGAGAAGCAGGGCCCGTTTCTGCAAGCCTCGTGGCGCACCGGACCCGACACGCGCATCGGGCGCATCCTGACGCTCAGCCTGCGCACGACGTTCGTCAACCACCGCTTCGAGCCGACCGCGCAGTCGGTGCTGGCGCGCGGCCAGACCGACGCGGGCCGCAAGAACGAGTACGTGCCGACGGCGTACCTCAACCTGCCGGTCTACGGGCAGACCAAGGTCGTGCCGTTCTACGGGATCGAGTACTACGGCACGTACTTCGACAACCAGCCGTCGATCTCGCTGACCTACCGCAAGACCTACGGCTTCAACTACCGCGCCTCGAAGCTGCTCTCGTTCCGCGCGCAGGTGAAGAACGACCAGAACTATGCGGCCGGCCCGGACGCCGCGCACAAGGCGTTCCTGCAGCTCGAAGCCACGTACCGGATCGAAAAGTGAACACGTCGAGGAGAAGCGCGATGAAATATCTGGCGCTGGCCGCGCTGCTCGCCGCGAGCGCCTGTGGCGGCGGCGGCGGAACGAGCGGGAGCAGCGGCCTCTTCAGCGATCATCCCTACAACGCGGTGCCGCCGACGTCGTCGTACACGCAGAGCGTGATCGCGATCCCGAACGTCCCCGGCGCGGTCGCGTGGAGCATCGACATCGGCCTCGTCGACGGAGCCGGTGCGTTGTACTACCTCGCCGACAAGACGAATTTCGGCGTCGACGTCGTCGACCTCAGCGCGAACACGTACGTCACGACGATCACCGGGACCGGGAAGCTCGCGTTCCAAGGAAATACCGGAGTGAGCAAGTCGTCGGGTCCGAACGGCATCCTGTTCGTCGGGACGTCGAAGCTGTACGCGAACGACGGGAACAACACGGTCAAGGTGATCGACCTCGGCACGCGCACGGTCACGAAGTCGATCGCGCTCGGCGGAAAGTCGCGCGCCGACGAAGGCTCGTACGATCCCGACGACAACATCGCGCTGATCGACAGCGACTCGGACTCGCCGGTCTTCCAGTCGTTCATCAACACGACGACCGACACGCTGATCGGGACGCTCAAGCGCCCCGACGCGACCGGGATGGAGGACTCGATCTACGTGTCGAGCCTGCACGCGTTCGTGCAAGCCGTCCCCGTGACGAAGACCAACAAGAACGGCGAGATCGACTTCATCGACCCGGTCGCCGAGACGATCCGGAACGTCTTCCCGATGCCCAACAAGTGCGGGCCGACGGGGCTTGCGCTCGGGCCGAACGGCGAGCTGCTCGTCGCGTGCAACGATCCCGGCGAGACGTACATCCTCGACATCGGCGACGGGCACACGCTCGCGCAGATCAACCAGGCCGGCGGCGGCGACGAGAGCGCGTACGACCCGGCGACGAACCGGTTCTACGTCAGCAACAGCAACAGCACCAGCGACGGAACGAAGACGGGGGCGCCGACCCCGGTCTTCACCGTGATCGACGCCGGGACGAAGTTCTTCATCGAGAACGTCCCGATCGAAGCCCACGCGCACTCGCTGGCGGCGTACAACGGGCGCATCTTCGTCCCGCGGCCGTCGCTCGGGGTCGCGGTCTACAAGTAGCGCGCCATCGCAACCATCCGAACGGAGGTGGAGCCGCCGCGTCGAACGCTGCCGGGTGCCTGGTTCGGGGAACACACGGTGACGAGTCGCGCGGCGGCGCTCGCCGACGAGATCGAAGGCGCGATCGTCGCCGGGACGATCCCGGAGGGCGAGCGGCTCGGCACCAAGGACGACCTGCGGCGCCGGTACGACGTGGCCTACGGCACGCTGAACGAGGCGCTGCGCATCCTGCAGCAGCGCGGGTTCGTCAAGTCGCGGACGGGCCCCGGCGGCGGCCTGTTCGCGAGCGTACCGACGGCGAGCCTGCGGCTCAGCCAGCTGCTCTCCGGCTTTCCGGAGGGCGGGACGCTGGCCGACTGCGCGGCCGTGCGCCACGCGCTCGAAGAGCCGGTGACGGTCGATGCGACCCGCTCGCGCGCGCGCGACGACGTCACCGACCTGCGGGCGATCCTGGCGGCGATGGAGGAGAAGGTGCGCGACCCCGCCGCGTACCTGCACGAGAACTGGCGGCTGCACCGCCGCATCGCCGAGATGTGCCGCAACCGCGTCCTCGGCAACCTGTACGTGACGCTGCTCGACGCGAACGAGCCGGGGCCGGGGATCGCGGTCGTCGACCGCGTGC
>JAFAMK010000390.1 GCA_019233415.1 Vulcanimicrobiota bacterium | reverse complement strand
CGCCGGCGCGTGATGCGCGTCCTTGCCATTGAAGAAGCGCGCACGCGCGCCGGACTGTTGCCCGTCGCCGAGCCATTGATGGCCGAACCGCTGATGGTCGAGCCCGCCGCGCCGCAGCCCAGCTCGATGTCGCGGCTCGCGGTGACGACCGGAATCGACGACGCGGCATTTGTCGCGCGCGTCATTCGCGAAGCGGCGCAGAGCCTGGGCGACGAGGTCCCGTTCTCCGGCGCGCTGCTGCGCCTGGATCAAAATGCGTGGGTCGTCGAGAACGCCTACCGCCCCGACGGTGCGGCGGCGTGTCTGCCCGACGCCGGCACGCGCGTCGAATTGGACGACGTCACCGTCTGCGAGGTGCTGCGCACCGGCACGACGCTCGTCGTGCGCGATTCGCGCAGCGACGAGCGGTTCCGCGAGCGTTCCGCGCCGTGGCGCACGCTGCTCGCGCGGCCCGTCAAGTGCGGCGCCACGGTCTACGTCATTCTGCTCGCCGCCGCCGACGTTGCGGCGCGCGCCTTCGACCCGAACCTCATCGCGTACGTCGACACGCTCGCCGCGATGTGCGCGACACGGCTGCAGCAGCGCGACCAGCTCGCGCGCCTGCGCTACCAGAACGACCACGACGCGCTCACGGGTTTGCTGAACCGGTCCGCGTTCCGCGAGCGCGGCGCCTCCGCGCTGCGCGTCTCCGCGCATACGGCGATCGCCGTCGTCGACATCGACAACTTCCACGAACTGAACGACGCGCTCGGCAGCGCGGCCGGCGACCGGCTCATCACCGCGGTCGCCGCCGCACTGCGCGCGCACGCCGAAGGCGACATCATCGGCCGTCTGGGCGGCGACGCGTTCGGGATCGTCATGCGCGACGTCGTCGACCGCGAGGACGCCGAACGGCGCGTCGCCGCATACGCCGACCGCATCACCGCACCGTTCGCCTTCGACGAGACCGCCACCGCCCAGCCGGTGACGGCGAGCATCGGCGTGGCGCTCGCGCCCGAGGACGGCGAGGCGTTCGAACACGTGCTCGCGCGCGCCGACGCCGCGATGCACGGCGCAAAGGATTCCGGGCGCTCGCGCTGGGCCTTCTTCGACGCGTCGCTCGACGGTCGCAGCGTGAACGCGTGGCGGCTGCGCACGCAGCTCCTCGCCGCGCTCGCCACCGACGAGCTGCATCTCGACTTCCAACCGACCGTCGATCTGACGACGGGCCGCATCGTCGGCGCCGAAGCGCTCGTGCGCTGGAACCATCCCGAACGCGGGATGCTCGCGCCGGTGCAGTTCATCGGCTTTGCGGAAGAGCACGGGATGCTGCCGGCGCTCGGCGCGTGGGTCATGCGCCGCGCGCTCGAAGCCTCGGCGTGGGCGCGCCGCATCGATCCCGACCTCCGCATTTGGTTCAACCTCGCGCCGAGCGAACTCGCAGACCCGCAGCTGCTGGCGCGCATCGCCGAGCACGGCTCGCTGCACGGCATCGGCGTGGAGATCACCGAAGGCGGTGCGATCCGCGACGTCGCCGCGACGCAGCGCGCGCTCGCCGCGCTCAAGGCCGCCGGCGCGCGGATCGCGCTCGACGACTTCGGCACCGGCCAGTCGTCGCTCTCACAGCTCAAGCGTCTGCCGGTCGACGTCGTCAAGCTCGACCGCGCCTTCACCGCCGATCTTCCCGGCGACGAGTACGACCGCGAAATCATCGACGCCGTTCTCGGCATCGGCCAGCGCTTCGGCTTCGCGACACTGGCCGAAGGAATCGAAACCCCTGCGCAGGCCCGCTGGCTGCGCGATGCCGGCTGCCGCTACGGGCAAGGCTTTCTCTTCGGGCGGCCGATGCCGCTCGACCAGCTCCTCACCACCGTTCGCGCGCGGATTGCATCGCAACCGTTGCCTGCCGCGTCGCTGCGTGCGCTCGCGGGTTGACCCGCACACAGAGAGACACACCGTGAATACCATCAATCGTTCGATCATCGCCCTGACCGCTGCCGCCGCGCTGAGCGCGTGCGGCGGCGGAGGCGGCAGCGTCGGCTCGTCCGCGCCGTCGGCCCTTCCACCGGTCACGCCGCAAAGCAGCGGCGTCACCTGGATCGCCGCGCTGCGCTACGTCCCGACGCAGATCACGCTCAGCCTCTCGTCACCTTCGCCGCAGTACATGTACATCGACTCTGGCGCGACCAACGGCAGCTATCCGTCGCCGTCGGCGTTCCAGTCCGAGATTCAGTCGGCGAACCCCGGCTTGCAGAGCGGCGCGTGCGCCGCGATCACGCACATGACCAGCGCGATCATCCAGTTCACCGACGCGTTCGGAAACCAGGCGCCGTCGTACGTCGTGATGTTCGCGCCGACCACGAAGGGGACGTGCACGCAGCAAGTCAACCTCGGCGCCGAGGGCGTGCAGAACTTCACCGTCACCGTCGCACCCTGACGAGGCCGCGCCGTCTCGGCGGCGTATCTCCCGTCGCGGGAGGTAGGCGATGCTGCTGCACGGTGATGCGATCGTTCTTGCCGGCGCGACCGGACGCGTCGGGGGCGCGACCTTGGCGACGCTGGTGCGCGAGGGCGCACGGGTGCTCGTCGTCTCGCGCGACGCGGCACGCGCGCGGGACGCGATCGACGGGCTGCTCGACGACGCCGAACGCGCCGCGGCGATCCCGTTCGCGGCCGACCTGACCGATCCGGCGCAGGCGGCCGACGCCGTTGCCGCGTGCGTCGAACGCTTCGGGCGCGTCGATGCGCTGGTCAGCCTCGCAGGGAGCGGACGCGTCGTCCCGCTCGCCGACGCGTCGCTCGACGACCTGCGCGCGAACCTCACCGCGTTCACCGAGACCGCATTCAACCTCGCCCTGCCGGCCCTGCGCGCGATGCTCGCGCAGCCGTACCGCGACGGGGCGCGCTCGCGCGGCCGGATCGTCGTCGTGACGGCCGGTTCGTCGAAGGACCCCGCGCCCGGCCGCGGCCTGTTCGGCGTCGCCAAGGCCGGCGTCAACGTGCTGATGCAGGCGATCGCGCGCGAGCACAGAGCCGACGGGATCGTCGCGAACGCGCTGGTCCTCGGCGGCGTCGGGTTCGAAGGGGCGCGCGCGTATTACAGCCCGGAGGACTTTGCGGCAGCGGCAACGCCGCAGGAAGTGGCCGACGCGCTGACGTTTCTCGCCTCCGACCGCGGCAGCGGGATCAACGGCGCGCTCGTCGACCTGAACGCGCGCGAGGTCGACTGACCGTGACCGGTCTCTTGGCGATCCCGGCCTGGCTGCTGCTGCTCATCGCGATCGCGCTCTTCGTCGGGGTCGCGTGCGGCGGCCACTTGCTGGTGCGCCGCGCGTTTCCCAGGGTCGACTTCACCGTCCACAACGGGGTCGGCGGGGTCATCCTCGGGATCGTCGGGAGCCTGTTCAGCGTCACGGTCGCGTTCATCATCCTGATCGTCTGGCAAGAGTACGACGGGACCTCGCTGCGGGTCGCGACCGAGGTCGGCGCTGCAAACGACCTCTGGCACACGTCCGTCGGGCTGCCGGACCCGCTCCGCGGCGAAGTCCGCCGCAACCTGCTCGCCTACGGGCGGCTGATGATCAGCGACGAGTGGCCCGCGATGCGGGACGGCGGGAGCAGCGAGCGCGCCGAGTACGTGCTGACCCGCACGCTCGAGGACGTCGCGCGGCTGCGAGCGACGTCCCCGAGCGCCGAGACCGCGCAGACGTCGGCGATGCAGTACCTCGGGATGCTGCACGACTCCCGAACGCACCGGCTCGACGACAACGCCAGCGGCGTCTCGGCGTTCGAGTGGATGGTCTTGTTCATCGGCGCCGGGGTGATCGTCGGGATCTGCTACGTGCTCGGGCTGCCGAACCTGCGCACGCAACTGCTGCTGACGGGGGCCGTCGCCGGGATGATCGCGATGATGTTCGTCCTCGTCTTCGAGCTGGACTACCCGTTCCGCGGCGACCTCGCGATCGGCTCGAGCGGATGGCAAGATTTCGTGCGGCGCAACTCGTAGCCACGACCATGACACACGGTCAAGACCCGTTGACCTGCCGCTGCCCCCACGGGCGCTTCAGCCCGGAGGTCTTCGCCCGTGCCGCGTCGCTGCTCGACCGGCGCGCGTTCCTGGCCGGTTTGGGCGGAGCGGCCGCGGCGGCGTTCTGGCCGAGCCGGGCCAGGGCGGCCGATGGGGTGACGGTTCTGCGCGCGGCGCGGCTCTTCGACGGAACCGCGATGCGCTCGCCCGGCGTGCTCGTCGTGCGCGGCGACAAAATCGTCTCGTTCAACGCCGGCGACGCGGGGAGCGACGCGAAGGTCGTCGACCTCGGCGACGCGACGCTGATGCCGGGGCTGATCGACGCGCACACGCACGTCGCGAACTACGCGGTCGTCTCGTACTACCTCGTGCGCGACCGCGGTGCGGACTCGGTCGCCGAGGCGGCGATCGAGTCGATCCGCAACGCGCAGTCGATGCTGGCGAACGGCTTCACGACGATTCGCGACGTCGGCGGCGGTGACGGGATTGATCTCGCGATGCGCAACGCGATCGCGAAGGGCGCGGTCCTCGGGCCGCGCATTCTCGCGGCCGGCCCGGCGCTCTCGATCACCGGCGGGCATGGCGATCAGAACGACATCCCGGCCTACGTCCAGGTCGACCACGAGATCGAGTCCGGGATCGCGTACGGCCCGTACGGCTTCCGCCAGCGCGTGCGCGAGCACGTCAAGCGGCACGTCGACCTCATCAAGATCACCGCGACCGGCGGCGTGCTCTCGTACGGCGACGCGTTCGATGTGCCGCAGTTCAACCTCGACGAAGTCCAAGCGGTCGTCGACGAGGCGACGAAGTTCGGGCTGCACGTCGCGGCGCACGCGCACGGCGACAAGGGAATTCGCGTCGCGGTCGACGGCGGCGTGCACTCGGTCGAGCACGGCACCGGCGTCGGGGATTCAACGCTGCACGCGATGCACGAGCGCGGCACGGCGCTCGTCCCGACGATCTGGGCGCTCGACTCGATCTTGCAAGCCGGCAACCCGAACCACATCCCGCAGAACGGGCTCGACAAGGCGCACCAAGCCGCGCTGACGCGCAACGAGGGGATGCAGCGTGCGCTCGCAGCCAGCGCGAAGATCGTCTACGGCACCGACGCCGGCGTCTTCCCGCACCGCGAGAACAACAAAGACTTCTCGCTGCTGCAGTCGATGGGGATGCGCCCGCTCGACCTGATGCGCTCCGCAACGACGCACGCCGCCGCGCTGATCGGCACGCCCGACCGCGGCCGCCTCGCCCCCGGCCTGTTCGCCGACGTCGTCGCCTTCAACGGCGACCCGAGCACGAACGCAAGCCTCCTGGAGAAACCGCCCGCCCTCGTCCTCATCGGCGGCAAGAAGGTCGAACGCACAGCGCTCGCCGTATGATCCGCGCCGTATGATCCGCGCTCTCTCACGACTACTCGCCGCGGCGCTGCTGCCGCTGGCGACGATGGCGGCCGCGCCCGATTTACAGAGTGTGGTGCCCGACCGCGCCTGGGGATTCGCGCAGCAGTGGTCGTGCCGCTCCGCCGACGGGGCGATTGTGCGGGAGACCGGTGTCCGCGACGGTGCTGCGATCACGGTGTCGTACGACGTCGAGCGCAACGGCAAGCATTCGTCTTTCGAGGACCGCTACGTCTACAATGCAACGCAGCAGCGCTGGCACGTCGATTCCGGTTTGGGCGGTGTCGCAGGCACGGCGTTGCAGTGGACAGGCGACGCGTGGACGGTCGACGCGCCGAATGCGAATGGCGGACCGCGCCGCATGACGGATGAAGTGCTGCCCGGGGGTGATTTCCGCCGCACGTTCGCGTCGCTGAACGGAAGCCGTTGGGTCCCGTACAGTGTCGAGCGGTGCACGGCCGGCGAGATACCTCCGCCGGCCGACGCCTGCATCGCCAAACAGTACCCGGCCGCGACGCTTGAAGCCGGACACATCATGAGCCGACCGTTTTACCAACCGGGTGCTACAGGCACTGTGCTGGTGATCGTCTCGCTCGACGAGAATTCTCACATCGCCGGCATGCGCATCCTCCGAAGCCCGGACCCCACGCTGAACCAACCGGCGCTGGCCGCTACGCGCGCGTCGCGCTTCCGTACCGCCATCGTGAACTGCAAGCCGATCAAGGCGGACTACATCTTCAGCGTCGACTTCTAGCGTAAGCACATCGGCGTCGCGCGTGTTCGATCCGCGCCGCTCGGCGCAGTACGCGTCTCTCGCCATCGACTACAACGCGTGGGAGGTCGCAAGACGATCGCGTGGTTCGTCCCGGCGCGGTTGATCTGGAGCCCGCCTGCCGGGGCGTTCGGGGTTAACGTCAATCCTGAACGCGGACTGGAGATCAATGGAGATCGGCACGTCGTTAAGCTCTACTTCAAGAGCGAAAAGCTGACGAACGCGCGTATCGACATTGTCACGCAGGTCATGTGCGATGAGTTTTCTGCGGCGTATCCCCAGAGCCGCTTTTCGGTGCTCGACGTCCGAAACCGCAAGCTGCATACCGTCGCGCCACCGACTGGGCTTAGGCCGGTCCTCATGGCCGCGCTGTGGCCGCACGTCTAACGAGGGCGGTGGTGACAGCAGAGGGATGGCGTCCCCCCTGGCAGAATCGGCTCATATTATGATTAAGGTGCCGCCACCCGCCGAAGTCTTCGAGGACTTGCGAGAGTTCCTCGTGACCGCCGCGGATGCGCTGGAAGCGGCTTTGCGCTACACCGACGACTTCTTCGCGCAGCCGGACCATCCGTTCGATCCGTATCTCTTTCCGTCGCTCGTCCGCTACCGGGTAAAGACTCGGCTGGACGTCGTCGACGAACTTGGCGAGGACGACATCGAGTCCTACGGCCTGTCGAATATGGGCATCCTCGTACTCGCGAAGAAGTACGCGGTCAGAATCCTAAAGGCGGACGAGGGGCGTCTGCCCGCCGCCGGCGTGTCGCAACAGAAGCAGCAGTTCTACCGCCAACAACTCAGCCTCCCGGTCGGTTTGAAGAACGCGAGCGGCGCGGCGATCGAACTCAACGTAGTCCTGCTGTGGCACAAAGCCGTTGACGGATCATTGCAGCTTACGCTCGCCTGCCCCAAGTGGGCGGCGACATCGCGTGATTCGGTGCTCGCGCACTGGTATCTGATGATCGACACCCCCGTCGATCTGTTCGTGCCCGACCAGTCGCAATACGAACCGATGGATGACCTGGATGTCCGGCTCACTCCAGGCGGCGCGGAAGAGGGGCCTATCGTTCAGCAAGGATTGCCGTTCGGCGAGCAAGACATTCCCGGCGAGAGCTAAACGGCTCCGGTGTTGTTTGCGGAACGGCTCGTGCAGGCGCGCGAGATATTAGGCGTCACGCAGACGGATCTGGCGCTAGCGTTAGGGGTAACGCAGTCCGCCGTCGCGCATATCGAGGCTGGACGGGTGTTTCCGTCGGACGAGTTGATGGCACGCCTTTCGACGGAGACGCCGTTTCCGGCCGCGTTCTACGGGCGACGCCCGTGCGAGCACTTTCCGATGGGTTCGTTGCAGTTTCGGGCGCGCAAGAAGATGACGATGGCCCAACGACGGCAGGCGTACCAATACGCGCGCTTGTCGTACGAGATGTTCGAGGATATAAGTCGCGGCGTGATGATGCCGCCGGTGCGGATTCGTCCCCACGACGGCGAGCCCGAACGTCTTGCAGAGCAGGTCCGTGCGATGCTCGGCGTTTCGGATCAAGCTCCAATCGCGAATCTGACTTTATTGCTAGAGCGCGCAGGCATCGTCGTTCTCGCGCTGCCGATCGCACTTCCGGAACGCGACGGATTCTCCGGATGGGCGGACGGCGGCCGCGTTCCCGTCATTGTGATGCCGCGACACCGGCATGGAGATCGCGGGCGGTTTACCATGGCACACGAACTCGGGGAGTTGCTTTACGCGGCGCTGCCCCCGGGAGATGAGCGCGAACGAAAGGCCGACGAGTTCGCCTCCAACTTGATGTTGCCTCCGCAGGCGATCAGGCGCGAGTTTTCGGGTGGCTCGGTCACGCTGACGTCGCTCGCGATGGGAAAGCGGCGCTGGAAGATGTCCATGGCAGCTTTGGCTATGGCGACGAAGCGGCTTGGCGTTGTCAGCGACAGGCACTATCGCACGTTGGTTCAGCACATGGCTGCCAAAGGTTGGAAGACGGCGGAACCGGCCGCGCTGGCGGTCGTGCCCGAGAAGCCTCGGGCGCTCAGAAAGGCCATTGAACTTAAGTACGGTGAGGCGCCGAACTATCCCAAGATGGCGCGAGACTTAGGCCTTAGCGTGTTCATGCTCAGGGAGATCGTGTCCGCGTACGCCTCGAAGGCCGATCTTGCTGGCGTGAAAGGCGTAGCTTCCTCACCAATCACGAACTTGCACTGGCGCGAGGGATGGGACGGCGAGCCCGACGACAGGCGGCGCTAGCCAACCGGAGCCATTGCCAGCGTGCGCGACGTCGCGAGCGCCATACTGCCGTCGACGTTCGCGGCGGATTGATGAGCGAGCCGAACTCGTTGTCGCCCTGGAGCGCGCCGGCGATGAGCGCAAGTCGGGCCCAAGTCAGCGATGGATTCACGAGATTGATCCGGTGACCTCGGCGGCAAGAAAGTCGACCGCGCAGCGCTCGCCGTCTGAGCACCATCTAGGGGTAAGCCCGGTCACGTTTGGATCAAGAGACGCACCGCCGGGCAGTCTGAGGCAGGGGACGAGCGACCGCCGCCGCAAGCGGGTCTTCTCGCGCAGTGGGTGCCTCTTCACGGAGGATCAGTTGTGGCGTCTCTTCGCAGTGCGGCGTTCGTCTCGGTGGTGCTCCTGGCCGCGTGTTCGGCCGGCGGGTCGTTCACGACGGGCACGGTTCCCGCGCCGCGCGCGGCGGACCAGACGGGCGCGGTGCGGCCGCTGCAGATGATTACGCGGCGGCTCGCGGTCGATCCGCAGACCGGCGCGTTCGTGCGCGGCGCGCTGGCGTACGACCCGGTCGCGGCGAGCGAGCGCCAGACGCAGGTGGCCGCGGCGCCGATCAACCTCAGCTATTACGGCGGTCCGGTGCAGACGGCGCCGAAGATCTATCTCGTCTGGTGGGGGAGGAGCTGGGCCAGCGCGACGCCGGGTGCGGACCCGTCGCTGCCGGGGACCGGCGATCCGCACAACCTGCGTGCCTACGCGAAGGCGTTCCTCAAGGCCGCGCAAGGGAGCCGCTGGCTCAACGACGTGCTGCAGTACAAAGACGCGAACGGCGTGCCGACCGGAAACCCGACGACCATGCTCGTCGGATCGTGGAACGACACCGCTAGCGATCCACCGCAAATGGCGGTCAACCAAGACATGGGTGCCGAGGCGCTCCGCGCGGCGCAGCACTTCTCGATGATCGAAGCCGGCGCGAACCCCGTCGTCGGAACCAACGTCAACTACGTCATCTTCTTGCCGACCGGTACGTATCCGTCGGGCTACGTCGGCATGGGCGGCGACTGGTGCGCGTACCACTCCTACACGTTCAACCAGCACGACATGCTCATTCCGTTTACCGTCATGCCGTATCTGCCCGACGTCGGCCACAGCTGTGGCGTCGGCGAAGTCAACAAGCCGGGCACGCTCGACGGCGTCAGCATCATCCTGGGCCACGAGATCGCCGAGACGATGACCGATCCACACCCCAACGGCGTGGCGAACCCGACCGGCTGGATCGACGCGAACGACGACGAGATCGGCGACAAGTGCGAGTGGCACGGCATCGTGAACAACGTGTACGCCGGGAACTACCCGACGCAGCCGCTCTGGAACAACGGGACGAGCTCCTGCCGGCAGGGGCCGCCGAAGCCGTAGTCGTCTAGCTCGTCGCGCCGACGAGTGCAGCGAGTGCGTCCGACGGTTCGCACTGCAGTTCGGACATCAGGACGTCGCGGTACTGGCGGAAGTGGCGCAGCGCCGCGGCGCGGTCGCCGCTGGCGAGGAAGGCGCGGATCGCGATCTCGCGGGCGGGTTCGTCGCAGGAGTCGTAGGCGATCATCTCGTGGCAGAGCGCGAGGGCATCTTGCGTGCGGCCGTCTTCAAGCGCGTGCTTCGCCAGCGTCTGCGCGACTTCACACCGGAGTTCGCGCAGGTGGCGTTCGGTCTGCTCGAACCACTCCCAGGCCTCGAACTTCGGCGGGCGTGAGGCGCGCAGCCGGTCGTGCAGTTCGCGCAGCGCGGCGACGCGGCGCGCGTCGGGCGGCTCGCTCGTGCGCAGTGGTCCGAGCGCGCGGTCGATCTCCCACAGGTCGACGCGTACGTCGTTGCCGAGCCGGTAGCCCTCGCGCGTGCGCACGACCGCGTTCTCGTCGCCAAGCCGCGACTTGAGCCGGTGCAGGCAGACGTGGAACGCGTTGCGCGCCGCGCTCTCGCCGAGGTCGGGCCACAGCAGATCGGTGAGCCGGTCGCGCGAGAGCGCCTCGGCGCGCATCGCGATCGCGGTCAGCAACGCGTGCTCGCGCTCGGCGAGCGTCACCGGCTCGCCGTCGCGCACGACGCGACCGGTGACGAGTTCGACGATGAGCCCGCCCTTCGGGAGGCCGCCTTCGGCGTCGCGGCGGTAGCGGCGCACGAACGGCTCGAGGAAGCCGCCGTGCTCGCCGCGCCCGATCGCGTCGACCGCCGCGTGCAGTTCCGCGGCGTCGATCCGCCGCGCGAGCGAAGCGGCTTCGGCGCGCAGCGCACTCCGCCGGCTCGGGCTCAGCTCGGCGACGGCGAGCGCGGCGAGGACTTGCGTGAACGGCGATCGATTCGCCGCCGCCGCTTCGCGCGCGACGTCGGCGTAGCGCAGCGCGGTCGCCTCGTCTTCGGTGTTCGCTGCCGCGACGAGGTTGCCGCAGGCGACCCACTTGAGGTGGTCGTGCTGCTGCGGCTCGCGCTCGTGCCCGCGCGTGGCGGCCGAGAAGAACGCGAAGCCGCGCACGCCTTCGCGCACCACTTCGGCTTCCAGCGCGAACGCGTGCAGCGCGTAGTCGGCGTCGTCACCGGCGAGCCAGGCGCCGAACGCCGCTTCGGCTTCGTAGAACGCGATGAAGTTGCTGAAGCTGGTCTTGCGGCCGTGCTCGATCGCGCGCTCCAGCCGCTCGCGCTCGCTCGCGCGGTCGCCGCGCACGCGCGCGACGTCGGCGCCGAGCGTGACCAGCGTCCCGCCCGCCATGATGTGCATCTGGTTGATGAACGGCCAGGCCGCTTCGAGGTCGCGCTCGGCCTCCTTCGTGCGGCCGAGCCGCGCGGTCATCAGCGAGCGCAGGTAGAGTAGGTACGCATGCATCGCGGTCGTCGGCGCCTGCGGCGCGGCGATCTGCGCGCGGAAGTCTTCGACCAGCGCGAGCGCCGGCTCGTACTCGCCGATGTAGCTGAGCATCAGCACGCGGAAGACGTAGAGGTAGATGCGCGTCATCGGCGGCGCGTCGGCCGGGAGCCGGCTCCAGACCAGCTCGACCTCTTCGTGCAGCAGGCGCGAGTCGACGGTGAACGTGCGCGCTAGCGCGGTCACCGACCAGAGCTTCGGATAGCGCAGCACGACGGCACGGTCGAGTGAGGCCAGCACGCGCGCGTAGTCGAGCGGCGGAACGTCTTCCTCGATCACTTCGATGTTTTCGAGCGCTTCCGCGGCGGCGGCGTGGTCGCCGCGCGCGAGCTGAATCTCGGCCGCGCGCTGGTACTCGCCGGCGGTCGCGTACGCGGCGGCGGCGGGCGCGAGCAGCGTTTCGATGCGCGTCGGGTGGCGTTCGAGCAGCGTCGAGCCGACCAGCGGGTGCACGGTGAACGCGCCGTCGCCGGCGCGCGTGACGAACGGCGAGGTCTTCGTGAAGGCGAGGAACGCCGCGAAGGCGTCGCCGTCGCCGAGCGCGAGCCGCACGTCGCGCTCGGTCGCGTGCGGGATCGCCGCGCAGGTCAGCAGCCCGTCGATGACCGCGGCCGGCGCGTCGCCCAGCACCTGGTCGGCCAGGTACTCGTGCAGCTCTTCGTACGCGACGTCGTCGAGCGCGTCGAGCAGCGGGTCGAGCCTGCCCTCGTGCGCGAAGCGCGCCATGAGCAGCACCGCGATCGGCCAGCCCGCGGAGATCGTCGCGACGCGTTCGATCGCCGCGCCGCTCGCGCCGGTCTCGGCGAAGATCGCGCCGATCTCGTCGGCGGTGAAGGCGAGGTCGGCCGCGCGCAGGCTCAGGATTTGGTGCGGCGGCGCGAAGCGCGAGAGGTGCATGCGCAGGGACTCGCGCGAGCAGACGACGATCGTGCGCGGTTCGGGCCGGCTGGCGAGCAGCTTCGCGAGCAGGTCGCGGGCGCCGGGATCGGCGATGGCGTCCTCCGCGTTCTCGAAGACGAACAGCGCCGGGCGGGTGCGGACGCGCCAGGCGGCCAGGACGACGCCGACCCGGTCAGCGGCCGAGGCGTGCTCGTCGCCGAGGATCGTCTCGCTCTGGGACAGGCTGCCGCTGCGTTCGGGGTTCTCGTCGGCGAGCGCCGCGACGACGCGCCGCGCCAGCTCGATCTCGCTCGCGGCACCACGGCAGTCGCAGATTGCGACGGCGGGGATGCCGTCGAGCAGTTGGCGCACGAACGTCGACTTGCCGAACCCGGCGGGTGCCATGAGCGCGACGATTGCCGGGCGCGCCGCGCGAACGCGTTCGACCAGCGCGGAGCGAAAGAGGTCGGACCCGGTCGGAACCGGGGGCAAGGTCGTGTCCATGGCGCGGGCTCGTAAGCGTCGGAGTCGAAGGGAGGCAAAGGACTTTCGTCGTCCCCAGCCCAGCCCCCGTCTGCGTCACACCCACCCGTGCGCTTGCTTACATTAACCCCAGCTTACTTTGCACACGCGGCTGTGGAGGGTGTGGATGATGCGGGCGAAACGCGGTTTTCGGGGTGGAAGGGACGGCGGCATTCCCCGGCAACCCCTCGGGCTAGCAGTGTGTTGTCCTGAGTGCTAACGGAAAGGAACCTCGCGCGTGCGGAATCACGACGAGATACTCGAGTTCGAGCGGCTGTTCGCACGCGGTGCGCACGGACGCTTCGAGCCCAATACGGACGTCCACCTCGACGAGGCGGAACGGACGCTCGTCGTGCACGTCGAGCTGGCCGGTGCCGACGCGGACTCGCTCCGCGTCGCGGTCGACGACGTCTACCTGACCATCGCGGGCGTGCGGGCGCTCCGCGACATCTCGCGCGACGCGTCGCTGCTGCGCAAAGAGATTCAGTACGGCGAGTTCCTCAAGGAGATCCGCCTCCCGGTCCCCGTCCGCGACGACGAGGCCACGGCGCTCTACCGCGACGGCATCCTCACGATCCGCCTTCCGCTCGCACAATCCAAGAAGTTCCCGATCGTGCGGACCGAGATCCGCATGACGGTCAGAAGGACCACCGCTTAATGGCGAAACCCGACAAGGCGCCCGAGATCCTCGGCATCCTCCCGCTGCAAGACGCGGTGCTGTTTCCCAACACCGTCATCCCGCTCGCCGTGGTGAAACGGCCCGGCATTCAGCTCGTCGAAGAGGCGCTGCGCGAAGGCAAGCAGATCGGTCTCGTCGCGCTCAAGGACAAGGAGACCGAAGACCCCGGGCCGGACGATCTGCGCCGCATCGGCACGATCGGCACGATCCAGAAGATGCTGAAGGTCCCCGACGGCACGCTGCGCTGCATCGTCGCCGGCGGCCCCGTCTTCCGCATCGACCAGTTCGTCGCGACCGAACCGTACCTGGCCGCGACCTACACGGAACTGCCCGACGTCACGCGCGAAGGCGATCAGCTCGTCGCGATGCAGCGCAACCTGGGCTCGCTGTTCCAGAAGCTGCTCGGCTATCTGCCGCAGGCGCCGCGCGAGATGGAGATGGAGGTCAACAACATCTCCGATCCCAACCTGCTCTCGTACTTCGTCGCGTCGACGATGCGGCTCGAAACGGCCGATCGCCAGGCGATCCTCGAAGAGCGCGACACCGCGAAGCGGCTGCGCAAGCTCACCATGCTCATCACCAAGGAACTCGAGGTGGTGGAGCTGGGGCACAAGATTCAGTCCGACATCCAGCGCGAGATGGAAAAGAACCAGCGCGAGTTCTATCTCCGCCAGCAGATGCGCGCGATCCAGGACGAGCTCGGTGAGGGCGATCCGCAGGTCGCGGAGGCGAACGAGCTTCGCAAGAAGATCGACGACGCCAAGATGCCCGAGGACGTGAAGAAGGCCGCCGACCGCGAGCTGGACCGGCTCGGGAAAGTGCCGACCGCGAGCCCCGAGTACAGCGTCATCCGCACGTACCTCGACTGGCTCACGCAACTTCCGTGGGGCGTCTCGACGTCGGACCAGATCGACATTGCTCGCGCGCGCGAGATCCTCGACGAGGACCACTACGACCTCGAGAAGATCAAGGACCGCATCGTCGAGTACCTCGCCGTCGGCAAGCTCAAGAACAAGCTGACCGGTCCGATCCTGTGCTTCGTCGGACCGCCGGGCGTCGGGAAGACCTCGCTCGGGCAGTCGATCGCGAAGGCGATGGGACGCAAGTTCGTGCGCCTCTCGGTCGGCGGCGTGCGCGACGAAGCCGAGATTCGCGGCCACCGGCGCACCTACATCGGCGCGATGCCCGGAACGATCGTGCGCGCGCTGCGCGACGCGGGGACGAACAACCCGGTGATGATGATCGACGAGATCGACAAGGTCGGCGGCGACTTCCGCGGCGACCCGCAGTCGGCGCTTCTCGAAGTCCTCGATCCGGAGCAGAACAACTCGTTCCGCGATCACTACCTGGACTTGCCGTTCGACCTCTCGCGCGTGCTCTTCATCTGCACGGCGAACACGCTCGACTCGATCAGCGGGCCGCTGCGCGACCGCATGGAGATCATCAACCTCTCCGGGTACACCGAACTGGAGAAGCTGCAGATCGCCAAGCGCTACCTGATCGCGAAGCAGAAGAAAGCCAACGGGCTGCGCGAGCCGCAGGCGTCGATCGTCGACACCGCGCTCAAGCAGATCATCGTCGACTACACGCGCGAGGCCGGCGTTCGCAACCTCGAACGCGAGATCGGCACGATCTTCCGCAAGGTCGCGCGCCGCGTCGCCGAGGACCCGAAGTACAAGATCCGCGTGCGGCCGGAAAACCTGGTCGACTTCCTCTCCAAGCCGCGCTTCTACAACGAGGTCAAGCGTCGCACGGCCTCCGTCGGCGTCGCGACGGGGCTTGCCTACACGCCGGTCGGCGGCGACATTCTCTTCATCGAGACGACGGCGATGCCGGGCAAGGGCGCGTTCACGCTCACCGGCCAGCTCGGCGACGTGATGAAAGAGTCGGCGACGGCGGCGATCTCGTTCCTGCGCTCGCGCACGGGCGAGCTGGACCTGCCGGAGGACTGGTTCGCCAAGCACGACCTGCACATCCATGTCCCCGCCGGCGCGGTGCCGAAGGACGGCCCGTCCGCCGGGATCGCGATGGCGACCTCGATCGCGTCGTACTTGACCGGCCTGAAGGTCGATCCGGAGGTCGCGATGACCGGTGAGATCACGCTGACCGGTCAGGTCCTCCCGATCGGCGGCGTCAAGGAGAAGGTGCTCGGCGCGAAGCGGGCCGGGATCAAGAAGGTGCTGCTCCCGCGGCGCAACGAGATCGACCTCGACGACGTGCCGAAGGAAATCCGTGACACGATGGACTTCGTCTTCGTCGACGAGCTGTCCGAAGTGTTCGCGAACGCGCTCGGCAAGCGCGTGATCGCACCGGTCCTGCTCGGTGCGGCCGAGGGCCGGCGCGTAAGCAACGTCGTTGCGCTGCGCCCGAGCGCGAAGCGCGCGGCAACGCCGCGTCCCGCGCGCAGCAGCGCGCGCGGCGTCGCACCCAAGCGCGGGCGGTAAATCAAACGACGAGCACGGCGTCCGACGAGGGCGCCGCGCTCGTTTGCGTGACGAAGAATTCGTCCAGGAAGAAGTCGGCCGGGCCTCCGCGGATGAGCCGGTCGGCGACGCGCAGCGCACCGGCCGAGCCGGTTGCGTAGTCGCACGCGATGCGTCCGGAATAGTCGCCGGGGAGCGCGAGTCCGCTCGGGCGTTCGACGCGGTACAGCAGCATGCCGTCGAGCGCGCGCAGCGCCATCGCGCGGAAGTGCGGTTCGCCGGTGAAGCCGTAGGCATCGAGGTGGAAGCTCGCGATTCCGGCGAGCCCGTTCGCGAGCCCCGGCGTCACCGACCACGCGCGGTCGGTGTCGACCGCGATGCGGTCGAGCCAGCCGGCGAGGTCGTGCGCGCCGCCCAGGTGGACGACGCGCAGCAGCGCCGCCCCGATCCCGGCCGAGCCGTAGGACCAGTACGGGAGCAGCACGCCGGGGAAGCCGGCGCGGTACGGCCACGACACGCCGCGCCCGTCCTCGATCGGCTGCGCCTGCGCGAGGTCGAAGCGCATCGCGTCGCGCGCGGCGTCGAGGTAGCGCGGATCGTCCGCAGCGCGGCCGAGATAGGTCAGCGCGAGCGCGATCCCGGCGGCGCCGTGATAGAGGCCGTAGTGCACGTCGCCGTCGTGCGGCCAGTGCAGCCCGCGCGCGTCGGCGACGGCGTCGCGCACCAGCTCGTCGCCGCAGCGCCGCGCCTCGTCGAGCGCATCGGCCTCGCCGAGCGCGAGCGCGAAGGCGAGGTGCGTCAGCAGAAGCCCCGCCTTCCCGTGCGCGAGCCCCGCCGCGCGGTCGCGCAGCGGGTGCGTGCGCGCGAGCGCGAGGAGTTGGCGCGCGCGGTCGGTCTCGCCGAGCGCGAGCAGCGACCACGCGATCCCGGCGATGCCGAGCATGAGCCCCGGCGGATAGCGCGACGGCGTGACCGGCGCGCGCAGCAGCCACGCGACGTGCTCGGGCGGTGGCGTGATTCCCGAGCGCTGCAGCGCGAACAGCACGCCGGCCGCGCCGTATGCGACGGAGAGCGGGTTCGTGTCGAAGACGCGAAAGTCGGCCGGATAGAGGCGATCGTTCCGCGCTGAGTCGGCGCTCGCGACGATGTACGCGGCGAGCTGCTCGCGCAGCGACGGGTCGGGTTCGGGCGCTGCGGGCGCCGGGTGCAACGCCGTCGGCGCACGATCCAGCGCGGCGAGTGCACGCGCAATCGTAGGCGGCGTGATGCGTTGTTCGCGCTCGGGGCGCAGCAGCGCGCAGATCGCGTGCGCGATCTCGCCGGGGAGCTGCGAGGCCGCGCACAGGCGCACGACGACCGCATCGGCGCGCTCTGGCGCGAGGGCGAAGAACGGCGTAATCGGCATCAGGAACGCGCACAGCAGCGCACCGTAGGCGTACCAGTCGTCGGCGGCGTCGGCCGCGCTTGTCGGTCCGGTTCCGGGGGCGTCGAATCCCGGCGTGGTGAGGTTCGCCGGCCGGTCGACCCCGATCTCACAGGCGCCTTCGAAGTCGATCAGCGCGACGCGCCCGACGTCCTCGCGCCACAGCACGTTCGCCGGCGAGAGGTCGCCGAAGACGACGTTCGCCGCGTGCAGCGTTTCGAGCGCGTCGAGGAGCGAGGTGAAGACGCGCCGCGTCAGCGCGAGGAACGCCGCGACGTCGTCCGCCGTCGGATGCACGCGCAGCAGCAGCGAGCGCGTCGCGCCGAGCGCCGCGAGCGAGACGCCGGTGAGGTGCTCCTGCGCGAGGTACGTGTGCTCCCACTCGGTGAACAGCTCGACCGGTCGCGCCGTGTATCCTGACGTGACAAGCCGCGTGAGAAGCCGGTGCTCCTTGCGCAGGAGTGCAGTCGCGTCGTCCTCACGGCTGAGCCAGTTCGTGTACGGCCGCGCTTCCTTGACGACGACGCGCGTGTTGCTCATCGTATCGGTCGCGAGATACACGCCGCCTGCATTCGAGAACGCGAGCGGCGCGTCGATGCGGTAGCGGCCCTCGCGCAGCGTCAGGTCACCGCCGGCCGGCGGCGGTGACGGCGGTTCCGGCGCGACCGGATCGACGATGCCTGGCGGGAGCTGAAAGAGCGGACCGCGTTCGTCCGGCGCGAGCGAACCGTCCGCGTTCACGAAAACGGAGATGCGCTTTCCGTCGACCGCGAGCGCCTGCTGCGCGAGCAGCGTCCCATAGCGGTAGAAGACGACTTTGCTCTCGCGGTAGCGGCGGTCGCTGAGGATGTACGGGCCGACGAGGTCGCGCGTCGCGTCGTCGAGCAGCGGCAGGAGCGCGAGAAATTGCGCGACCTCGCGCGGATAGACGGTGACGAACTTGCCGCTTCCACCGCGCGACCAGCGTTTGCTGTTCATCAGCGAGAGCAGGATGCGGTCCGCCGCGCACTTGAACGCGACGCGCTCGCGCACGAGCAGCGGGACGACCGCGTCGAGCAGCGCGTTGGCGCTGTGCGTCGTCGCCGAGAGGTGAATCTTCCAACCCTGCGCGGGAATCTCGGCGCCGGGCGGGGCGCAGTGGAACCACACGCCGTCGCGGCGCGCGTTCCAGCCGGCCGGGAGCAGCGCGCGAACTGGCGCGACGTAGTACGACTCGTCGGGGACGTACGCGTTCACCGACTCGAACCACTCGCGGTTCCCGAGCAGGTGCAGGACGTGATGCCGTGTGCGCATCGCTGACCTCGCGCGAACGGAACCGGCGGAACCCGCCGGTCCCGGCGCACTTCGGACTAGAAGAAGTGTTCGCTCTCGGCTTGGTCGACGCAGGTGTTGCTCTTCGTCGAACAGGCGTGGCTCACGATGCTGAACAGGCTGTCTTCCTCGCCGCCGGCGCGCGTCGCGGTGACGGAAAGGGCTTGCAGCGCCAGGATGGTGTTCATGGCGTTCTCCTCGCGATGATGTGGTGCGCGCGAGGTGTGATCGGCCAGCGGGACGGTGCCCGTCGTCTCGGGTCCACGCCGCCACAACCCCGCGCGTGCGTTTTGGACACGCACCGTACTCACCGACGCGCACTGCCGCTTCCTGCTCACGAACCGACACCGCACGACGCGATGTGACGCCGTTCGCTCTCGGAGCAGGCGAGCTGGTGACGCGAGGCGGCGCTGCGGGCATGCTGAGTGGCGGAGGATGCACGATGGCAAGCAACCCGCGATTCACAGAGAACCACCAGATCGCCGGCGCAATGAAGGGCGTGGACTTCCCAGCGGACCGTGACCAGCTCGTCGAACACGCGAAGTCGAACGGCGCTCCCGGCGAGGTCGTCGAGGAGATCGGCAAACTCCCCGACGGCGACTTCCAGAACGTCGCGGAGGTCATGTCCGCGATCGGACGCTGAAGCGCCGCTTCTCCGCCATCAGACCTGCGTTGGGTCGGCTACTCGGTAGCAGGCGCCGCGGTGGTCGCGGCGTTCGCTCTCGTGCAGCGTGCGGGCGGCGTGCCGTTCGGTGCCGGTGATCACGCGGCGCTCTTCCGCGTCGTCGTAGGCGGGGTCGCCGCGCGACTGGAGACGGACCAAGTCGCGCGCGTGCGCCGCGGCGTGGTCCAGCTCGTGCGCGAGGCCGAGGGCCGGCGACTGGCGGCCGCCGCCGGTCGTGCGCATCGCGCTGTGCGGGTCCCAGCGGATCGCGTGCGACCAGGGGCGGTAGGCGTCGTCGTGGTGGTGGACGATCTCGATGCGGTGCCGGACGGGGCTGCGTTCGACGCGCTCGATGAGCCGGCGCTCGACCGGGTCGCGCGCAAGATAGGCGAGCGCGGCGTCGACCTGGCGCTGCGCGGCGAGCGGGACGACGAGCGAGCCGTAGCGGACGCTCGCGGGGTGCGTGATCTTCATCGCATTGCCTCAATCACGCATAGTGCCATGAATGGCAAGGTGCAACTGCGGCGAGCGTCGCGCGGTCTTGCGCTCGTGGCGAGCGGAACAGTCGAATCGACGGGCCGCGTCGGTGTCGTGCCGGCGAAGCGCAGCGCAGGTGCGCACGTTGATCTTCGGCTCGTGCTTGCCATCGCGGCGGTCTGGATCTTGTGGGGCTCGACGTTCGCGGGGATGCGCCTCGCCGTCGGGACGATTCCGCCGTTCGTGATGGCGGGAGCGCGGTTTCTGCTCGCGGGCGCGATTC